>JAABTU010000393.1 GCA_011389715.1 Desulfotignum sp. | reverse complement strand
TTGGACAGCGGGGCAGGCTTCAATCCGTGATCTGCCAGGGCATCCGTGGCCATGACGCCGGGTCCGCCGCCATTTGTGATGATTGCCAGGCGCGATCCCCTGGGGCGTGGGGGTTTGGCCATGAGTTCCGCACAGTCGAACAATTGCGCGATGGTGTTTACCCGGATAATGCCGGCCCGTTTAAACGCGGCGTCATATACGGCATCTTCTCCGGCCAGCGCCCCGGTATGTGAGGTTGCCGCCCTGGCCCCGGCCTCACTGCGCCCGGCCTTCAAGACCACGATGGGTTTGATCCTGGACACTGCCCGGGCCGCGCTCATGAATTTGCGTATCCGGGTCAGATTTTCGATGTACAGCAGGATGCTCCCGGCCCGGGGATCATTGCCCAGATAATCGATCATATCTCCGAAATCCACATCCACCATGGAACCGATACTGACAAAATGGCTGAACCCGATGTTTTCCTTGAATGAAAGATCCAGAATGGATGTACAGATGGCACCGCTCTGGGAGACAAAGGCCAGCTTTCCTCCGGATGGCATATCAGATGCAAAACTGGCATTGAGTTTCGCTTCGGTATTAATGATTCCCAGGCAATTGGGGCCGATAAGCCGCAATCCGCCGGCATAGGCTTTTTCCTGAATTGTTTTTTCGATGTCGCGTCCCTGATCTCCGGCTTCTTTTCCTCCGGCCGATATGATCACGGCCCCCCCTGTGCCGGCGGCAATGCAGTCATCGACGATATCCGGGACCGTGGATATAGGGGTGGCGATGACGGCAAGGTCTATGGGATGACTGCTTTGCCGTATCGATTCCAGCGTTTTTATCCCGTGAACCCTTGAATATTTGGGATTTATCGGGACGATTTTACCTGAAAAATCCCCATTGTCCAGGTTGGTCATCAGGGCATTGCCAATGCGGTTTTCCGTTTCAGTGGCACCGATAACGGCAACACTTTCAGGCTGAAAAATACGGTCAAGATTATAAATTCCCATATTATTTATCCACCTCAGCATTCGGGAGACTTTCAAACACCCGGCTGTTTATATGCAGCTGAACAGCGTCTTCAACAATATCCTTGATCCAGTTGACGGGAACAAGTTTCCTGTCTTTTTTGATCATGCCGGTGGAAACCAGTAGATGGGTTATTGTAAACGTTTCAGGTTCAGCATAAATGTCTTCGATGGTTCCCAGGTGTTTGCCGTCTGTATCTCTCACATCAGCACCTTCTTCCAGTGCCACGGCATCGTCGGGGATATTGCGGTGTGTTTTTTTATAATACAAAGGTTTATGGTCAGACGGATAAGGCGATGATTTCAAGTACGGTGCTTTGACAGCTGCATGGTACCACAGCAGCTGACGTGCTTCATCGGTCTGACGCCGGTTGAAGTCCTCCACCCCGGCGTTTGGAATATAATGGGTTTCATCAAATTCCGGATAATCATCCGGTTCAGCCGTTTTTTTTAAAATGGTGGTTTTTTCACCGGTGGTTTCGATATCTGTTATGGGAACCACTTTGTCTTCTGTGAACAAGACCCCTTTTTTGACCACCAGATGTGAAACTTCATCTGTGGCGGGATCGATCACCACCCGGTCGATCCGGCCCACGATGTTTTTGTCATGGGTAACGACATCGCAGTTTTTTTTAAATTGCATACCAACTCCAAAAAGTGTCTGTTACCAGTTAAAAATTACCTGCTGCAGTGTGCCTGCAGTCACCTTTGCGCTCTGGGTTTTCCAGGTGTTGTCGTGCTGCGCCTTTATCCGGTAGCTCCCCGGTTCAAGATCGGCCAGCAGCCAGGGCCCGTCAGTGGTTGTGGATACTATTTTTGTGCCGTCTGCACGGATGATTTCCACATCACACCGAGACAGGTAGTGCCCGTCTTTTCCTGCCAGAACGACCTTGAGCGTATACTTGTCAGCCATCTGCTCAAGGACCTGCCGTTCGGTGATGCCGATACCTCCTGAGATAAATTGAATTCCAGCCATGGACGTTTGGGATTCAGGGGCGGATTGATAGACTGTGTGGTCCCCGGCCAGAGCCCCGGTGCTGAAAAACAGGCCGACAACGATGAGAAACAACATTTTTTTCTTCATTGCACACTCCTTTTTTTAAAAAAAATCAAAAAAATTATCGCTTCCATATCGCGTGCCGATGAATAATCAGGGCACACAAGCGAAACATCATGAATGTATCTTACTGGATAAAAAATGTATGAGAAATACATGAATTCATGCATTTAACCTGTTTTTATCCTGTATACAGCCAAATCGATTCCACACCTGTTGCCCAGAATCTAAGTGCTTGCCGCTTTATGTGTTCCATGGTATTTTTTTGCTGGTACCTGAGAGATGATTTTTGCATAATGGGTGCGTCACCGGCGCACCGGAAACGATTTATAGCCAAGGAGAGCGACCTATGCGAAAAAAGCCCCATATGATTTTGATAAGGGATGGATGGGGATTTTCTCCTGATCAACAGAACAATGCCATTGCCGCGTGCAATCCCGTTCACCACAACACCTATATTGAGCGGTATCCGACAGCGTTGATCCATACTTCCGGAGAATATGTGGGGCTCCCCGAGGGCAATCAGGGTTCCAGTGAGGTGGGGCATCTGAATATAGGGGCCGGCCGGATTGTTTTTCAGAATCTGGTGAGAATCTCCAGGACAATAAAGGAAAACAAGTTAAAAGACAATGCCGCGGTGAAGGCCTGCATAGAACATGTAAAAAAATTTGACAGTGCTGTGCATCTATATGGCCTGGTCCAGGATCAGGGCGTTCATGC
>JAABTU010000392.1 GCA_011389715.1 Desulfotignum sp. | reverse complement strand
AAATTTCCATCGGCCAGCGGGTAACCTATCCCCAGCCCGGCCTGTGCTACTACGCCAATTTTCTGAACATGATGTTTGACAGCGATGTGGTTCCCTACCATGTGGATCAGGACCTGGTGAAAGCTTTGAACGTGTTCTGGATTCTGCATGCAGATCACGAACAGAACTGCTCCACCACTGCGGTCCGGGTGGTGGGCTCCGGAAAAGTCAATATCTATTCCTCCCTGTCCGCCGGCATCAGTGCCTTGTGGGGACCGCTTCACGGCGGGGCCAACCAGGCAGTGATCCACATGCTGGAACAGATCGAAAAAGAGGGTCTGACCATTGAACAATGCATTGCCAGGGCCAAGGATAAAAATGATCCCTTCCGCCTCATGGGATTCGGTCACCGGGTCTACAAAACCTATGATCCCCGGGGCAGGATCATGAAAAAAATGTGCGACATGGTTCTGGCCAAGGTGAACCGGCAGGACCCATTGCTGGATATCGGCCGGCGCCTGGAAGAAGCTGCCCTGGAAGATGCCTATTTCCAGGATAAGCACCTGTATCCCAATGTGGATTTTTACGCAGGGATTGTGCTGCGGGCCCTGGGCATTCCCACCAACATGTTCACCGTGATGTTCGCCATCGGCCGGCTGCCCGGCTGGATCGCCCAGTGGAAAGAGGATATGGCTGATCTGGAAATGAAAATTTCCCGGCCCAGACAGATCTACATGGGCAATACCATCACCGATTATGTGCCCATTGACCAGCGCAGAAACGAAAATGGACAAAGCTGAAACATCCCAACGCCCATGACAGAAATCATCGCCCACAGAGGGGCCAGGAGCCTGGCTCCGGAAAATACCCTGGCCGCCGCAAAGGCCGCATGGCAATCCGGGGCACACCGCTGGGAAACCGACATCCAGGTCACCCGGGACGGCCTTCTGGTGCTGTTCCATGACCCGGATCTGCTTCGGTGCACCAATGCCGGAAAACACTTCAAACACCTGACGTCCGACGGCCGCAGAAAATATCTTGTGTCCCATTTTACCCTGGCTGAGCTCCAGACCCTGGATGCCGGGTCCTGGTTTGAACAGACCGACCCGTTTTCAACCATTCAAAAGGGGTATGTACCAGCAGAGGCCCTGGCCGGATTCAGCAAAGAAAAAATCCCCACCCTTGAACAGGGGCTGCTGCTCACAAAAAATCTGGACTGGCAGATAAACCTGGAACTCAAAGACCATGGAACAGATCCCAGCCCTTTTTATACCGTGAACAATACCCTGGCAGCAATAAATGAAACCAGAATTTTGCCGGCCCGGGTGGTGATCTCCTCTTTCAACCATGCCTGGCTGGAACGGGTCCGGCTGCTGCGGCCGGATATCGCAGTCCAGGCACTGGTGGGGGAAACCGGCACAGACATGGAAATTTTTCACCCCGGTGCATTCAAGGTCTACAACATCAATGCAGCCCTTGTGGACGCCGAATTTGTCCGCAGTCTTGTGCAACAGGGCTTTGCAGTAAACCTGTTCACGGTCAATGACCCCAGAACCGCTGCCATGCACATCCAGGCCGGTGCCAGCGGCATTATCACCGATTTTCCCCAGTTTTTTGTCAATCAGAATTCCCCGGCCGGGCCAGCACATCAGGTCATTCCCTGCTCAAACCCTGCACAAAAAAACGAGAACTTCTGATCCCGACCTTTTTTTCATCGGTAAAATTATTTTTTAACGCGTTGTTTTGAACAAACACCATGGAAAGATCGGTTTCACAGGAGAGTGGGGCTTGGCTTATTCCACCCTCTTGACATATATGTATACATTAGATATGGTTCAGCCACAAAGATGGTGTCAAACCCCTAACAACAGGCAGGCCAGGGACCATGGCCAAAGAAAATTTTGAAGAGTTTGCGTATACTGCCATTCTCGGGCTGATTCTGGACAACCGGTTCAAGCCCGGGGATTTTCTGTTTGAAACCGAGCTGGCCAATTCCCTGGGATTGAGCCGGACCCCGGTGCGGCACGCTCTTGGGCAGCTCGTTGCTGAAGGTTTTCTGGAAAAAAAGAAAAAAAAAGGCTGCTATATTCCGGACGTTAGCGCCGGGGATGCCCAGCAGGTGTTTTTTCTCAGGGAGAACATCGAAGGCATGGCAGCCGCCTCTGCAGCCCGCTTTGCCACAGATGACGACATCGATTTTCTCAAGGTTCTGGTTGAAAAAGAAGCCAACCCGGACGGCACCCTTTCAAAACTGGATGTCCTGGAAATCAACAAGGCCTTTCACCTGGGCATTGCCCGATTCAGCGGCAACCGCTACCTTGAGCACTACTGCCGCCACATCTTCTGGCGGTCCAATGTATATGTGTTTTTTTATGACAACTATTACAGGGAAAACATCGACTACAGCAGATTAAAAACCCCGGACCAGCATGCCCGGGTGGTGGCGGCCCTTGAAAACAGAAACGATGAAAAAGCCGGCAACCTCATGAAATTTCATATCCGTTCCACCTATGAAATGCTGTTCATGAAACTGCAGCACCTGGACTGAAAAAAAATTGGGACTGCCCTTGACAGAGAACCTTTTTAATGTATACATTCCAGCATTATTTGAATATACGATTTTAACATAAGGAATCATTATGAAAATTCTTGTTCTTGGCGGATGCGGCATCCAGGGGCGGACCGCATTGTACGATCTGGCATCAGATGACCAGGTCAGTGAAATCATCTGTGCTGATGCTCAGTTCGACCCGTTATCAAAGATAGCGCCCTTTACGGACATGGAAAAAATCACCACCGTTGCCATTGATGCGAAAAATG
>JAABTU010000391.1 GCA_011389715.1 Desulfotignum sp. | reverse complement strand
CCGCACTTCTCCGCTCTTTACTGCTGCCGGTTTACTGCTGCTGCGTATCTTTTTCGCCTGGTGCAGGCCAACATTTTTTATGGATTTTTTTCTGGAGACGGCCTGATTCCGGTCTCTTTTACCTGTCACCAGCATGACCAGATCTTCCACATATTCTTTGAGTTGTTCTGCCTGGGCATTCATCTCTTCAGATGCAGATGCGGATTCTTCGGCATTGGCGGCATTCTGCTGCACCACCTTGTCCATTTCCGTAATCGCGATATTCACCTGTTCAATGCCGCCGGACTGTTCTTTGGATGCCGCGGAAATTTCCGCAATCAGATCCCCGACTTTGGCAGCACTCTCCGCCACCTGGCCGAATGCTTCGTTGGTGGTGGAAACCAGCCTGGAACCGTCATTGACCTTTTTCACGGTGCCTTCAATGAGTTCCGCCGTATTTTTTGCAGCATCCGCCGCCCGCATGGCAAGATTTCTTACCTCGTCGGCCACCACGGCAAACCCGGCACCGGCTTCTCCGGCACGGGCCGCTTCCACTGCTGCATTCAATGCCAGCAGATTGGTCTGAAAGGCTATTTCATCAATAGTCTTGATGATTTTTGATGTTTCCTCACTGGCCGTGGAAATATCTTCCATGGAATGGGTCAGTTCTCCCATGGAGTCATTGGCCCGGGTTACCACCTGGTTGGCCTCTTTCATAAGGGCATCTGCATGGGACGCATTTTCTGCATTCTTTTTGGTCATGGAGGACATCTCTTCCATGGAGGAAGAGGATTCTTCAATGGAAGCAGCCTGCTGGGATGCCCCTTCGGCCATGGACTGGCTGGAGGAGGATACCTGGCTGGAAGCGGATGCCACCTGGGCTGCCCCTTCATCCATGCCCAGGGTAATGGCATTGATCGGTTTGCTGATGGACCGGGCAATGAAAAAGGCAACGGCAAATATCACCCCTGCACTGACCACCGAAATAATAAGGATCAGCCATTTAATGGCATTGACCGCTGCAAAGGCTTCTGATTCATCAATTTCCGCAATCAAAGCCCACACCGTATCCCCAATATTTACCGATGTGAAGGCTGATAATACGGGATTGCCGTTGTAATCTGTGATAATTTTTGCACCGGTATTTCCGGCAAGGGCAAGATTTGCCGCTTCCGTATCCACACTGCCTTGGGACGGATCTGCAAAAGATGCCTTGACCGAATGGGCTGCCGGGTCCAGAAAGCTGTCAGACCGCATCAGTTTATCAGAGCCCACCAGATAGGTTTCACCGGTTTTTCCCATGCCTTCCCGCTCCTGCATGATGGCGTTGATGGCTTTAAGGGACAGCTGCAGGGCAACCACCATCTCAATCTCGCCATTGTGCAGCACCGGCTGGGCGATAAAGGCACAGGGTGCGTTATTGCTGGGAGCATAGGGGGCAAAATCAGCCATGGCATATGCGTTTGTCTGCAGCACTTTTTTCACCAGGTTTCCCAGGTTTGAATCCGCATATTTGCCGGTGAGAAAATTGGTCTGGTAGTCTGATTCCTGTGCCACGGTATAGAATGCATATCCGTTGGGATTAAAGAGAAACAGGTCGTAATACCCGTACATCTGTGTATATTTCTCAAAAAAATATTCACCTTCATCATCCTTTGGGCAAAACGCTTCGGCCACATCCATTTCCGTGATAATCGCCCAGGTAAGATCCTGTACGGTTATGGTATCAAAGCAGGACAAAACTGGATTGCCGTTGTAGTCTGCAATGACATCCTGCCCGGCTTTTCCGGCAAGCGCGGACCGGGATGCTTCTGTGTCCACCCGGCCCGATGCCGGGTTGGCAAAGCTGGCCTTGACGGAATGGTTTTTTGGATCCAGGAAAGAGTCGGACCGCATGAGCTTGTCCTGCCCCACCAGATAGGATTCTCCGGTCTCACCCATACCGTGTCTGGTGGTCATGACTGCATTGATCTGGTCAAGGGGCAGCTGAAATGCGATAATACCAAGCATTTCACCGGAGGCATCTTTCACAGGATATCCGGCAAACATAGCCGGATCACCATTGCTGGGGGCATAGGGAGCCATGTCGACAATGGCTGATTCACCCGAGGCAGTTATTTTTTTCCACAGATCGGCAAGTCCTGAATCCTTGTATCTGCCATGTCCCAGATTTTCTCCAAGATCGCTTTCCTTTGCGGCAGAATACATGACATGGCCGTGCTTTGCACAGATCAGAAACACATCGTACACACCGCTGTCTTTATAAAATTTTTCCACAGAAGCACCCAGGGTTTCCCATATCATCTGATATTCCTGGGTGGAGACATCATAACTGCCGGTGGGGGTTGTTTCCATGTCATTATGATAAGTCACCAGCCTGTCATAAAGGGCTTTTACATCCCTAGAGCCTGCAAATATGTCCATCTGTGAAAACATGCCTGCAAAATAGGTTTCAATGGCGGTTTTTTTTGATTGATTCAGGGCATCCAGCTTGTCAAATGCCTCTGTCCTCAGCGTGTTGACGGTTTCCATCAACACCCCCATGTCCCCTTTCCTTTCTGCAAAAAATCGTTCGATCTGATCTTTTTTCACGGCCCGCATTGATTCAAGCTGGCCATAGGCTTTTTCAGACAGCGCATTGCTGGCATTGAAATAGGCAATGGCAGAGATGAGAAAAAACGGAATCAACCCCACCAGCAGGAATAATACAATTAACTTTGCGCTAAGACTCATGTGTTTCATGGCAGATACCCTCTTTTTTGTGTTATATTATGCTGAATGTTCCAAGGCTTTTATCTCCTTTGCGCTCAAAACCCGGTC
>JAABTU010000390.1 GCA_011389715.1 Desulfotignum sp. | reverse complement strand
AGTGTCGGGTTGATATTACAGCGAATGAGGATATAGGCGAAATACAGGCCTGCCAGCAAAAGACCCGGGAAGATGGCACCGGCAAACAGATTGCCCACAGACGTTTCCTTCATGCCCGTGAGTCCGCCGTACACCACCATCATGATGGAGGGCGGAATCAGAATACCCAGGGTGCCTGAAGCGCAGATGATACCTGCCGTCATTTCTTTCTGGTAGCCTTTGCCCATGAGGGCCGGGGTAGCCA
This sequence comes from Desulfotignum sp., assembly GCA_011389715.1. Classification (GTDB taxonomy): domain Bacteria; phylum Desulfobacterota; class Desulfobacteria; order Desulfobacterales; family Desulfobacteraceae; genus Desulfotignum. The sequence continues at coordinate 2,565 of JAABTU010000390.1, read as the reverse complement.
GCAGCCCCATGGCCACCACCGATGCCCCGATAATCCCGGTGGTGGCGGCAAATACCGTACACACCAGTACCACTGCCAGGCCCAGGCCGCCCTTGATACTGCCCAGCACCACGTACATGGATTCAAACAGGGCTTCAGACACTTTGGATCTGTCCAGGAGCTGTGCCATGAGAATAAACAAGGGGATGGCCACCAGGGTGTAGTTTTCCATCAACCCCCAGGTATTGTTGATAAACATCTCAAACAGCATGGGGATATTGAACCCGTTGTCGATCAGGCCGAACAGGGTGGCAACTGCTGCCAGGGTATAGGCCAGCGGATGCCCCAGCATGATGGCGAAAATAAGGGTGACAAACATGGCCACAGTCATGAATTCAAGACTCATGGGTTAACCTTTCTTCCTTGTTGTTTGAGCGAGTTGATATCCTTTAACAGATTGGCGATGCCCTGGAGCAGTAAAAATGCCAGGCACAATGCCATCAATATCTTCAACGGCCAGATGGGAGGGGCCCAGGAAGTGGAATTCACTTCAAGGCCCAGGGTGGATTGATATGCGTATTTAATCCCCCACAGGGTCAGGCAGGTAATCACCGGCATAAAAAAGACCAGATTGGTGATAATGCTGAGAATCGCCTGCACTTTTTCCGAGGCCATGGAGCTGAAAATATCCACCTTTACATGGGCCCCATGGACATCTGCATAGGAGAACCCGAACATGTAGTGCAGCCCGTATAAAAAGGTGGTGGCCTCAAATCCCCAGGTGGTCGGTGCATTGAACACATACCGCATGACCACTTCATATACCACGATGATCAGCAGCGGATATACGAGAAAAGAGGTCACATCCCCCTGTTTGCGGATGAAGTTTTCCAGATTGTTTGCTAACGATGCCAACATCTTGGTTTCCTTTTACTGAAAATGAATCAAAAAAAACAGTGAAGGTCCGGCAGCCTGTGTTATATCGGAACGGTTAAATGACCGGGCTGCCGGACGTTTCTGTGGTTTCGGTTTTTACATCAGCTCAAAAAACAGATCCGGCTTATTCATGGATCTGGCCGCTGATATAGGTTTCATACGGCCAGGGGGTTGCTCCGCCGCGCTCTTTGCGCCAGTCTGCATAATCTTCGATCAGCTGGTCCTGGGAATCCAGAACTTTCTTGGCATCCGGGAATTTTGCCTTGATAGAGTCCATATACTCTTTGGTGGTTTTCCGGAACTCGATAAGGGTTTCTTTGTCCATGTGGACAAATTCCACTTTTTCCTTGAACAGCTTGATGGCTTTGGCGTTCAGATTGTTGATCCAGCTGTAACTCCACAGCTGGGTTTCCTTGGCAGCGATATCAATGATCCACTTCAGGTCTTCGGGCAGCTTTTCATAGGCATCTTTGTTGAAAAACAACGCGCACTGGATACCGGGCTGATGAACACCCGGCTGAATCACGTACTTTGTGACATCATCGAATCCCATGGGGTAATTGATGGCCGGAGAGGAGAACTCCGCTGCATCGATCACGCCCCGCTCCAGGGCCAGGTAGACTTCGCCGCCGGGAAGCGGAGACACGGATGCGCCCAGGTTGTTCATAATGTCCATGAACCAGCCTGGCGTACGGATTCTCATGCCTTTGAAATCTTCCATACTGGTGGCTCTTTTATTGGAGGAAAGTCCCATTTCCTGACCGCACTGGCCCCCGGGGAGGGCAAACAGGTTGAACTGCCCATAAATTTCCTGCATCATCTCCACACCGCCTCTTTCATAGAGCCAGATATTGTACAACTCCGCATCCAGGCCGAAGGGGACAGAGGCCAGTGCTACAAACGCCTCGTTTTTGCCTTTCCAGTAACCGGGCCAGTCATGCCCGACTTCAGCTGCACCGGTGCTTACGGCATCAAAACTCTGCATGGCAGGTACCAGCTCTCCTGCTGAAAACGGCTTGATATCCAGACGGCCGGCAGATGCCAGACGGACACTGTCGGCAAAATGGGATGCAACGTCATAGAACAAAAGCCCTTTGGACCAGGGCATAACCATTTTCCAGCGGATCTTTTCATCCGATGTCTTGAATGATATCCGTTTTGCTTCTTTTGCCCGGGGGTCTTCTCCGAATTTTTCGCGTTTGGCATGGGCAGTGCCGCAGATAAAGACAACTGCCATCAAAAGGGTTACCACTATGCTTAATGCTTTTTTCATGCTTTCCTCCGTCCTTTAAAAAAATGATTTATTCACACGACTGGTTTCAGATAATTCCTGAGATGGTTTTTTTGCCTCCTTTCCCGGATCGGTCTTAAAGGTATTCCGGTAAGTCCAAGTTGGTCATTTCATTGTTTTATGCTGCTGGCTTCCTTGGTAGTACCAATACTAAAATCCATATGGGCCGCTTTGTCAAGAAAAAAATAATTTTTGTTTGTTTTTTATCAAAAAGTCTGTTATACGATACTATATTCAGAAAAAACAGATGGTTATATTTTTTGAAGCCTGCGTACAACCACAAGCGGTGCCATGAAATAAACATTTGACAACACCGGAAATTTACACGATAGTAAATTGGTAGTACCATAAAACAATAA
>JAABTU010000389.1 GCA_011389715.1 Desulfotignum sp. | reverse complement strand
TCCCATGACAAAAACGACAACATAGAATAATGATCTGATAAAAATTAATTGCATTCATTTTCTGTGTCTATTAAAGTTAAGATAATCTATACAGTTAGAGAATATGGCACCCAATTAACAATGAGTGGAAAAATGAAAAAAATACACTTTCTGCTGGCCTTAGTTCTGGTTCAATGCCTGTGCTGCCTGTATGCAGGAACAGCCATGTGCCAGCCCATTACCCTTGTAACTCTGGGAGACAGCCTGACAGCGGGTGACGGTGACAGCACCGGCAATGGTGGATATCCGTCCCGTCTGTTATCCCTCTTAACCCCTGATTATCCCGACTTCACCCTTTCCAAGCTGGCAATTTCCGGGGATACCACCCCGGACCCCGTGAGTCCGCCGATCCCGATGATTTTTTCCGGTGCCGATGCCGGCAGTATCTCGGTAACCACCAGCCAGACCGTCACCATATCTGTTTCCCTGGATGCCGGGAGCATGCTGAATACACCCGGAGACTGGTGGCTGATCCATGTGCCCCCGAAAAGCCCTGTTCTCTCTTTGACCGGTGATCTGCGCTGGCAGGAAACCCTGACACCGGTATTGTCCATTCCTCTGGTTTCGTTTCAAAAAATTCCGATATTTTCCAATATCCTGCCAGCCCCCGGTACCCATTTGTTTTTTTTTGCAGTCGACGACAATGCTGATGGTCGGCTTGAAGCCCCCCTCTGGTTTGATGGGTTCACAGTTCAGGTAAGTGAAGCCGCACCTGTCGTTCCCGGAGATGATACCGAACGGTTGATGCCCCGGCACCTGAATTATAAGGGCGCATTTCAACTGCCTGATGACTTTAACTGGGGCGCACGGGGGCTGACATATTATCCGGCCGGGGATGCCGGCGCCGGCAGCCTGCTGGTTACGGGTTTCCAAGCCCCCAGCAGCCCTGAACACCCTCTTGAACCCTGCTGGAATCCGGAATGGAACTGTCATGCCTACTACGGTCAGGTGCGTATTCCGACACCTGTGGTTGATGCGGACTGGGAAAATCTGCCCCGGGCAGCGCTTCTGGGGCAAATGACCAGTTTTGATCAGGGTCTGGTGGCCGACATGGAACGTGAATATGTTTTTGTGAGTGATATTGCATATGTACCGAAATCCGGTACCCAGACCCGGGACAAAATTTACGGCGCAGCCGACTTCTGGTATGCGGCAGGCACTTTTGGCGAAGACAGTTTTCCCACCATCTGGATGGCGGACCTGAATGGCGCCAATGCCTGGGGGATGTTTCATGTGGGGCCGGATGCCGATCCGTATCATGGACGTAAAACCGGGTCCTATCTTTTCAGCGCACCCCAATGGTACGCAGACCGGTATCTTGGGGGCCGTACCCTTGTCACCGGGCGCTCCAGAGGCACACCAGCCGATCTTGAGCCCATTACAACCAACGGCGGGTCCCAGGGGCCGACCCTGTTTGCTTTTCACCCGTTTGCCAGTGAGAATCCCGCAGGGAATCTGGATGCATTGCCCATGCTGTATTATCGTGTGAAATTTCCGGGATGCGCCGGTCCCGATATCGGTCCGACAGATGCATGTGATTATCCCGGTTTTACCATGTGCGACGACTGGACCGGCGGGGCATTTGTGGATGACGGTGAGCGCCGGGCCGTGATGCTCCTGGGATACAAGGGACTGGGCAATAACTGTTACGGCGGTGATGCATGCAACAATCCCTGCAGTGACGGCCAGGGGTATCACTGCAACCCGTATGAACGGCAGGTGATTTTTTACGATGTCCATGAACTGGGTGCAATTGCCCGCCAGGAACGTGATCCATGGTCGGTTCTGCCCTACACCGTCTGGCGCCCGGAGGAATTTTATATCCAGGGGCATACCTGCTGGAACGCCGGGGGAATGACATTTCATCCAGCCAGCGGCCGGCTGTTCATGGTGGAGCGGGGACTGGGGGAAGGAGAAACAAATGCAGCCGTGGTGCATGTGTGGTCGGTTCAGTAGACACATGTCCCCCCTTTCGGTTGTTATGGTATTGACCAGGATTGTGATGGCCAGGATTTATCCGTATTTTTTTCAGGGGAACTGATTTCAGATGTGGATGGGGGATGGCACTACCTTATCAAACGGTGGCAGATAACCCTCCCCTCACACTTTCCGGCAGGCTGGTTTCTATACCGCCCCAGGTAGCTGTTGCAGATGCAAATGGTAGCATTTTTCACCAAGTTCACTGACGATCTTCAAACCAGTTCCGGCCGGATTGGTCGGGCAGACACTGGCGGAGACCTGAAAGCAATTCTTCTCAGGCTCTTTCATATAGGGAACTGGCTGAATGGGAAAAGATAAACGTAATGGGGTGTGATCGAACCGCATCACCCACACCCCATTACGAATTTTGGCTTTTTATGGCTGTTGCAGTGGTGTAATGGTTTCCGGATTCAGCTGCCATCCTATTTCATTTTCACCACCAGCAAATTCCAACAGCAGATTGTAGCGCTCAATTTCTCCTGATCCATTAGCGATGTCAAGAGATTTGATAAGAAGATTCGCATTCACAGGATCTATGGTAATGATCCCACAGGCCTGAGGATTGTCAATACAGTATTTTTTGCCTTGCTCAAAGGCATTTGCAAATTCAGACCTGACGTTAATCGTAAGTGACCCTTCTGCAGTGTTTCCTTCACTGTCTGTCACAGTTATACCCACAGTATAGTCGCCGGTTTCGGTATATTCGACAGTGGGATTAGCAGCATCGCTTTCCTCTCCATTGCCAAAATCCCATGCATAGGTGAAAGGGGAACTTCCCCCGGTGACTGAACTTGTCAA
>JAABTU010000399.1 GCA_011389715.1 Desulfotignum sp. | reverse complement strand
CCGCCTGTTCGGCTGCTTGATACCCCGCCCCCTGCGGGTGGCGTGTGACCGGCCCGAGATTGGCATCTGACGGTTCTTTCACACGCCACCCGCAGGGGGCTGTGTCAATAAAAGGTGACGCTGCATCTGCTTACGATGAATGTAAGAGGGGCAGTGCGCCATGGAAAAATTGAAAGCAAAGGCCCGCACCACATTCAAAGGGGAAAAAATAAAGGGGGAAAAATGGATCTCACAGTGTTCAAGGATATGGATAAGAAACAATTACTGGCGTATATTGAATTTTTGCTCTGGAACTACCGGGTCATGGATGCGTTTTGGTTCATCCGGGCCACGGAAAAATTTGATCTGGCCACGGCAGAGAAACTCAATGAACAGGTGTGGGATACAGTGGCCGGGTATGCAGCCAAAGACCTGATGGAAAAATTTCCCCTGCCGGAGGGTGGGGAAAAACCCGGGCTGGCAGGGTTTGTGCAAGCATTGAAACTGTTTCCCTGGTGTATCCTGGTGGGATATGAGATCACAGAGGAACCGGACCGGGTTACCATCACCGTGCCCTCCTGTCCTGCCCAGGAAGCCCGCCTGAAAAGGGGCCTGGGGGAATATGTGTGCAAGCATATGCACAAAAAAGAGTTTGAAAGCTTTGCCTGCATGGTGGATGACAGGATCCAGGTTCATTGCGAGTTTGCCCCGCCTGATCCCCATCCGGATGACCTGTTCTGCAAATGGCGGTTCTTTCTGGAGCAGTGATGCCTGCTGCATGGGAGAGTGCATGGGACGGGGTGTACCGGCAGAGCAATGGCAGGTAGATTTTTGCCTGGGATGCTGTCAAGGCGCTGCCGGGGCAAAGCGGTTCAGCAAAGATTGGCCTTGCCTGCTTTGCCGCTGTTCATTTGAGATCTGCCTTGCGCACTTTGCCGAGGGAAGTTCTGGAAAATGCTGTTCGAAAAGAGATCCGGGAAGGGCATTTGAATCCGGCCAGCTCTTTTTTGCAGATACCCAGCACATCCGCCTTTGTCAGCTGTGATCCCGGGATTGTTATAACAAAGGCATGACCGCATTCTCCCCATTTGTCATGGGACTCTCCTTTGACGGCTGCATCCTGGATTTCCGGATGGGCCTTGAGAACTTTTTCCACTTCAGCCGGATACACGTTTTCTCCGCCGGAGATATACATGTCCCCGGCCCGGCCGGCCAGAAAGAAAAATCCGTCTGCATCCATCCATGCCAGATCTCCTGTGTGCAGAAACCCGTTTTTGATGGTTTCTTCGGTTTTCACAGGGTCCTGCCAGTATTCTTTCATCATGATGGACCCCCTCACCACAATTTCGCCGATCTGGCCAGGCGGGGCAGGCCGGCCGTGGGAGTCCAGGATGCCCACCTCAGCATGGAATACCGGCCGTCCTACGGTACCGGGTTTTTCCAAGGGGTCTTTTTCAGAGGCCCACAGCAGAATGGAGGTTTCAGTCTGGCCCATGATCTGGCGGAATCCCAGACCGGCATCTGTACACTGCTGGAACAAATCCTGGGTAAGGCGTTCCCCGCCACCGGCACAGACCCGCAGAGATGACAGGTCCCCCCGCCTGGACAGGGGCACCTTGAGCAGTTCCCGGAACACCGTGGGTACCCCTAAAAACTTGGTCACCTTGACCTGCTCTATGTCCTGAAACACCTTTTCCGGGTCGAATTTTTTATGGAGCACCATGGTGGCCCCTTTGTAAAAGGTTGGGGCAGCCTGGATGAACAGGCCTCCTGAATGGAACAGGGGCAGAAAGATCAGCATCACATCACTGGCATGCAGCTTGAAGAAAATATCTGCGTTCAGGCAGTTGAAAAAGGTTTTTCTGTGGGACAGCACAGCGCCTTTGGGTTTTCCGGTGGTGCCTGAGGTATACATGATCACCTGGGGTTCTTCCGGATCTGCCGGCCCGAGACTGCGGGTCAGAAACGGGCGGTTTTTGTCAAATCGGGCCACGGCATTGTCCAGTTGAAAAATGCTGCCGTTGGCTGAAGCCCTGCCCTGGATCGCCACCATCAGGGGCGGCAGATAGGCGGAAAGCAAAAGAGAGTTGACTGTTATACTGAAGGCATCTCCGTGGACAAAGAGCCGGGGCCGGCAGTTTTTGATGAAATAATCCAGTTCCCGTGCCGTGATCCGGAAGTTGATGGGCACAAATATCGCTCCCAGCCGGGAGCAGGCCAAAAACAGGTCCAGAAATTCCGGGCAGTTGGTAAGCATCACCGCTACCCGATCTCCTTTTTCAATACCCACAGACTGGAGCCAGCAGGCGGTTCTGTCCGATCTGCGGCTCAAATCTTTATAGGTGATCACCTGATCCTGGAACAGGACGGCCGGCTTGTCAGGGGTCAGTTCTGCCCAGCGCTGGACCCACCAGGCAATGTTCATGGATTTTATCATGGGAGGCGCCTTTCTTTTTTTTACCAAAAAATCCGGGCAAAAAAATCTGTACCCGGATGGGTAACACGCCCTTGCCTGCACCAATCCGGACAGGTGTCTGGCCATTGGCCTTTCCGGAACTAGGGGTTTTTACCTAATGCATATAGGGGTTTTTCCGGATTGACAGAACACTTTGCCTGTCGTAAAAATTTCAGCATGGCCTGTGTGAGGAGATCCATCCCATGTCAAACCCCAATACTCCCACCGGGCTGAGGCCTTAGGAAACGCGTCTGGCGGGCATTCATATCCCTCCAAACAAATCCTTCCAAAAAGCGCCCAGACGCAAGCCGGCTTCCAGGTCCCCTTCCTGGGAGCCGGATCTTTTTTTTGCCCGGTGCCTGGTCATCTCCATGATAAGAAAACCTGCTGTTAAACCTGGTCGGAAACTGGTGAAAGATACCGCTGCTATTGCATGCCCGGCATGATGATGCGGGAATCTTTGGGTTTTTTTTGTTCTGCTTCCATTTTTTTGAACTGCTGGATCACTTTTTTGGTTTCAGCTTCCATGGCCTGGGGAAAGGCATCCATGGCCTGGTTCAGGGTGGCTGCTTCCAGTCTGGCCTGAATGGGCACAGGGCCGTGGGGGGTGCCCAGCTGGGTGGATCCCACAAAAAAAGGTTCCCGGGTGGGGTCGTCAGAACCGTCCGGGTTCACCGGTATCAGTTTCTGAATACTGGCAATTTTCATGTCTGTGATGGTTTCTTCACGGAACAGGTTTTTTTTATCTACCTGAAAGTCGATGTTGATGGGGCTGCCGCCGTTGCCGCTCATGGGTAGTCTCCTGTCAGCATTAATGATTAAAAAAAGTATCCCGGCTGTATTTTATCCAGGATAAGAATTCTGGCCGCCTGGTTCAGTGCTCCTGGAAGGTGCACAAAAGAACCGTCAGGGCCTTTGCCTTGAAATCAATGGTTGGGGGGTTGATTTCATCTTTTTGTTTATACTGCAAAACCGCAAAATAATCCAGGGTTATGCACACCTGGATATGGCCATCGGCCGGGACCTGATCCAGGTGCGTTTCAAAAGGCGGAAAATTTCTCCGGGCATGCCTTCGGGCAGGTCCACCAGGGAATACTGGGGCTGAATATTAATATCTTTGATGTGTCTGCTTTCAAGGCCGGCTTCATTTGCGATGGCACCAACAATATCTTTTGGTTTTATGCCATGGGATTCCCCCACCTCAATGCGGTATCGTTCCATGCCAGGCCGTAAAGGTGTGGGAATAATAGGAATAACTGGTTCAGAAAAAGCTGTTTTTTTGCCTGAAGCCGGCTTTTTGGTCTGTTTTACGGGTCTTGCAGATGCTGCAATTGTTTTGTCAGAGACAACAGGTGTTTTGTCCTCTTTTTTTGCTGTCATCAACAAAGGAGTATCACCATGTGCCATTCTGGCCAGGGCTGCTGCCACCTTTGCCATGGGCACGCCATTGGTTTGTGCATAGGATGCAACCAGGGATTCAAATGTATCCAGGTCCTGGCTTTCCAGGGTGTTGCTGATGCTGTCATGGAAGTTGGCAATGCGTTTTTTGTTCACTGCCTTTGGAGATGGCAGGTGCATTTCCGTGATGGGCTGTCTGGTGGCTTTTTCAATTTTGCGCACCATCCAGCGTTCATTTCTTCCGGTGAACAAGATGGCCTCTCCGGTGCGGCCGGCCCTGCCGGTGCGGCCGATACGGTGGATATAGGGGTCCACCTGCCCGGGCATATCATAGTTGATCACATGGGAGATCCGGTCCACATCAAGCCCCCTGGCTGCCACATCCGTAGCCACCAGGATGTCGATACGCCCGTTTTTCAGGCGGCTCACTGTCTGCTCCCTGGCAGACTGGGCCATGTCCCCGTTCAGGGCCTCTGCCTTGAACCCGTTGGCTTCCAGGTTTCTGGCCACAGCAAGGGTGGATGATTTGGTTTTTACAAATACGATGACCCCGTCAAAGGATGCAGCTGAAAGGATGCGCACAAGGGCATGGGCTTTTGTGGCACCCTTTGCCATCCAGAACTGCTGGCGGATGGCAGTGGTTTCAAAGGCCTCCGGCTGGACCTGGATGTTTTCCGGCGTTGTGAGATGTTTGCCGGCAATTTTTCTGACCGGTGCGGGCAAAGTCGCGGAAAAAAGGGCGGTCTGGACGTTTTTTGGCGTACGTTCCAGAATCCATTCCACATCTTCAATAAATCCCATGCGCAGCATCTCATCAGCTTCATCCAGTACACGGCAGAAAAGATCTGCAAAGTTGAGGGTATTGCGTTTCATGTGATCCATGAGACGTCCCGGGGTTCCCACCACCACATGGACCCCTTTTTTCAACTGGCTGAGCTGAATGCCGTAACTCTGGCCCCCGTAGACAGACAGTACACCAAGGCCTTTCAGGTTCTGGCCGTAGGTTGTAAACGCCTCTGCCACCTGGATGGCCAGCTCCCGTGTGGGGGTGAGCACCAGCACCTGGGGCCGGCGGATATCCAGGCGGATGCGGGACAAAAGGGGAAGGGCAAAGGCTGCGGTTTTGCCTGTTCCGGTACGGGCCTGGCCAAGGAGATCTTTGTTGGCCAGAAGATGGGGAATGGTCAGGCTCTGAATGGGGGTGGGGGTGGTATAGCCGACCTTTTCAAGACATGAAAACACCGCCGGATCCAGGTCCATTTCGTCAAACCCGGTCACGGGCATATTCTGTTGGGGCATGAAGGGGAGTTCCTTACATAAAAAGGCTGGAATTATCCAGCCCTGGAAATGAAAATATTAATAATACTTATTTTTTTCTAATAAAGCAAGATATTTTTTATTCTGTTGCAATCATCCCAATCCTTCTTATTTTATTATCTAATAAGACAGTGCGCTGTTACACATGACATATGCTTGCTGTCTTACATCCAAAAAAAAATTTGTTGCCAGGAGGTGACCCATGGCAAAATCAATGAATATGACTGCACGACAGTGCTGTACCAGCGAAAAAGAAATTCTCAAGCAAGAACTCAGAGAATGCGATGATAATACCTTTAGTCGTGATGAACGGCATTCTTGTTACCGGTGGGCTGCAAAAAAAAGCGGTCACCGGTCAACACAGTGCCTGATTTCAGGATAGCAACCAATACAAGGAGGACACATGCAGCAAAAATCCCAAAGCACATTTCTTGTGGATCTGGATATAATGAATAGCCATAATGAAAAAGGATGTGAGGTATGCAACCAGAAATTCAGTCTTGGAGATACCGTGGTTATGGCGTGCGGGCCCTGGCCGGATGAATGTATTAAACTGATCCATGAGCAGGAGGCAGTGTTTGATGACAATACCCGGACCTGGTATGAAAGAACCTATTATCAGAGTCTGGCACAATCCTGAATTTTAATTTCATATATTGAAGGAGGACCTATGACAACCTATACCTGTAAATCATGCGGAAAGATCTCTTCAGAAGAAGGACATCTGTGTGATCCCACCAACGCCGGGGAAGTTTACACATGCAGCAGCTGCGGCCAGCAGGCCCAGAAGAAAAAACACCTGTGCAAGCCCCAGGTGGCAAAATTTGAATATTTTTGCGGTGGCTGCGGCAGGGGGGCTGAGAGTGAAGACCAGTTGTGCGATCCCCATAAAATGAAATAAAACAGGCATATAGCATTTGTGCTTTGCGCAAGGACAAAGGGCCTTCAGCGATTCTGCTGAAGGCCCTTTGTCATGTCATGGGATGCTGTGGCAAAATGAAAATCATACCAGTCCTGCTGCCTCATCCATTCCCAGGTGGATGTTCATACACTGGACAGCAGCACCTGAAGCGCCTTTTCCCAGATTATCTATTCGGGTGATGACAGCCATCTGGTCATTATTGCCGAACACGAATATATCTGCTTTATTGGTATTGTTGCATGCCTGCACATCAAAAAAACCATTGTCCAGGTTCTTTCCTTCATCAAAAGGCAAAACAGTGATGAACTGTTCATCTTTGTAATGATCTGCGAAAATTTGCTGCAGGTCAGCAGGGCCGATTTTTTTTGCCAGAAGATGGGTATGAATGAAAACCGTTACAGCCAGGCCTTTGTAAAAATTGCCCACTACCGGGGTGAAAACGGGGGCACAGGTAAGTCCGGTCCTGACCAGCATTTCCGGAAGGTGCTTGTGGGCCATGCCCAAAGCATAATGCCGGGGGCTGTCCAAAGCCGGGGTGTGCTGTTCTTCATATGCTGCAATGAGTTTTTTGCCCCCGCCGCTGTACCCGGTGATGGAATAACAGCAGACCGGGTAATCCTGCGGCATGATATTGGATGCGATCAAGGGATGCACTCCCAGCACAAAAGCGGTGGCATGGCACCCGGGGTTGGTGATTTTTTTGGCTTTTCTGATAAGGCCCCTTTGTCCCGGAGCCAGTTCGGGCAAGCCATAGACCCAGTCCGGATGAGTGCGGAACGCCGTACTTGCATCAATGATACAGGTGTGCGGATTTTGGACCAGGGAGGCGGATTCTTTTGCTGCAGCATCCGGAAGGCACAAAAATGTGACATCAGACCGGTTGATCAGCTCCTTTCTCGCATGGATATCCTTGCGAAAAGCAGAATCGATCTCAAGCAGCTCAATATCATTTCGTGAAGACAGATAATCAATGATCTGTAATCCAGTGGTGCCTTCCCGGCCGTCTACAAATACCTTGTGTGCCATGACAATTCCTTTTGTCCGCTTGTTTGGAAAAGGTTACATCTTTTTGAAATTCATCTTATACGAATTTTGAAATAAAAAATAAAGCCCAATTCAAAGGATTTGCAGGGCAATGGCATGCCTGCAAACCATCCCCTCCTGGCAGAGCAGACAGGCCTGGATATTTGCCATAAGCATGCCAGGTTTTCGATCGCTCTGTGCAGCACTCTGTCCCAAGCCCCGCCCCTGGTGGTGTCCTGTGACCGGCCATATCAGATCTGCGGGGGGCCTGTTTGCATAAGAACAATGAATAGCGGCAACCCGCCCTCAGGTTGAAAACCATCTCGGCATATTTTACCAGGCCCCCTCCGGCCCTGACGGTCCGTTCACAGGACACCACCAGGGGCTCCCCATAGAAGCGCACGCTACTATAGCAAATATCCAGAGACAGGCATATGGTTTTGACCGGGCGTTTTCTGTGTGATAGGATCTGTCATTAAATAACAGAATGTAATTATAATTTTCATCATTCACAAAATATAAGGATATGGTATATGGATCTGCCCCAAAAAAGAACCCGCTTGTTTCCTTCTGCTTCTGAAGATGCACAGTCATCAAAACAGCATGCAGATACGCCCCAGACAAAATCACCCTCTTATGCACTTTCTTTTTTGGACACCGACTTTATGATGCGCGATGAGTTGCGGCCGGTGCGGCTGCAGCTTGAACTGCTCAAACCGGAAATCATCCAGACGGAACTGAATATCGCATCCACAGTGGTGATTTTCGGCAGTGCCAGAATCAAGGATTCAGACACGGCAAAGATTTTTCTTGACCATCTGAAAGCAGAGGCAGAAAAGAACCCGGATGCACCTGATATTGACAGAAAACTGCAGATCGCCCAGAGGGATCTGGAGAACAGCAGATATTATGATGAAGCCCGCAAGCTTGCACGGATGATTGCATCTGCAGGCCAGGATGCCGATGATGCAGGATGCGTGGTGTCAACCGGCGGGGGGCCGGGAATTATGGAAGCCGCCAACCGCGGGGCCCATGATGTCAATGCCAAAAGCATCGGGTTGAATATCGTTCTGCCCCATGAACAGGCCCCGAACCCCTATATTACCCCGGAGCTCAGTTTCCAGTTTCATTATTTTGCCATCAGAAAGATGCATTTTCTGATTCGGGCAAAAGCTTTGATTGCATTTCCAGGGGGGTTCGGTACCATGGACGAACTTTTTGAGACATTGACCCTGGTGCAGACAAAAAAAATAAAACCCATTCCCATTCTGCTGTTCGGCAAAAACTTCTGGCAGAAGGTGATAAATTTTGATGCACTGGTTGAGGCCGGCACCATTTCACCCGAAGATCTGGACCTGTTTCATTTTGTGGAAACCGCAGAACAGGGATGGGCCATGCTGCATCAGTCTGCATAATACCCTGCCATGTCAGTGACCGGCAGAAATGACAGGGCGATGGCATCGGTATAATTGACACAGGTGATTGAAATCGCTTCCAGGCTAAGGTATAGTCTGGATATCCATGCAATCAAAGAGGTGAATTCGTGAAAAAATCTGTCGTATATGTTTTGTCAGGGCTGGGAATACTGGTTCTGATTGTAATTGCTGCAGCAGTCATTGTCTTGAACCTGGATCCCAACCGATACAAGGATTATATTGCCGGCAAGGTCAGCCAGCAGATGGGCCGGACTTTTGAAATCCGGGGGGATCTGAAAATCGGGTATTTTCCCTGGCTGCATGTGGAAACATCCGGGATTTTTCTGGAAAATGCTCCGGGGTTCGGCGATCTGCCTTTGTTGACGGCCGATCATGTCATGGTCCGGGTCAAGACCCTGCCGCTGCTCAGAAAACAGCTTGAAATGGATACCATCGTTCTTAAGGGCGTCCGTGTCAATCTGGCTGAAAACAGGGCCGGCATATCCAACTGGGAGGGCCTGGGGGGATCTTCCGGGACCGGGGTGAGCGATAAATCGTCTGACACATCTTCAGACAAGGGGTTTGACATGGCAAACCTGGCGGTCCTGCTGAAAGGGGGGGTGGATATCCAGGATGCCGCCTTTGGTTTTGATGACCAGGCCGCAGGGGAAACATATACGGTATCTGGCCTGAATATCACCACCGGCATGGTGGTGCCGGGCGACCCTGTTGATCTTTCCCTCTCTTTTACTGCTGCAGCCACAGCCCCGGATATTTCAGCAGATGCCGCTCTGGAGGGAAAAATCTTTTATGATTTTGACACCGGGCAGTATCAGATAAAGCCGTTTGCAGCCAATGCACAGCTTTTAGGCCCGGCCCTGGGAAAAACCCCTGCTGTGCTTAACCTGGCATGTGTCATGGAACTGGATCTAGCAAAAGACACCCTGTCTGTCATAAACCTGCAGGCAGATGGTCTGGATACCAGTGCAACCGGCAACATTTTTCTGGGCGGCATGAAATCTGGAGTTTCCCTGGTTGACATGGACCTGGATATTGCGGGAAAAGACCTTGCCAGGCTGTTTGCGGTTTTTGAAGGCGGTGGTTTCTCAAAGCAGCTGGCTGCTTTGCCGGACCGGTCCTTTGACCTGCAGGCAGAAATTTCAGCAGATACACAAAAAGGCATGGTGCAGGTTCCAAAGCTGGTAGTAGATCTGCTGGGGGCAGACATAACCGGCACTTTCCAGGCAAAAGATATCTATTCTGCAGCACCTACTTTTACAGGGAATGTGGCGGCAGCCGGGCCTGATCTGCCATTGTTACTGGAACTGGCCGGTACTGTCCAGAGAAATGATTTTCTGGCAGACATGGGCAGACATTTGGCAGCATCCAAGGCCGAACAGAAAAAATTTCACGCTGATGCGACCATGGATGTGGATATGGGCCAGGGCAGGGTGCTGGTGGAGAATCTGGATATGGCCGGTTTGGGCATCACTGTGAAGGCAGATGTCACAGCCCGGCATCTGGGCTCAAAAGAGGCTGTCCTGGACGGCGGTGTTGCCATGGACGGCAGACAGCTGGCCCTGCTGCTGACTGCCCTGGGCCAGCCGGATCTGGCGGCCGTAATGGACACGGTGGCTGTAAAGGGCCGGTTCAAGGGCAATTATCAGAACCTGGCCCTGGACCCCATGCAGGTCAGGTTCGGGCTTGCCGGCACACAGATTCCCAATCCACCGGTTTTTGTGACCCTGGACGTACCGGTGCAGCTGCAGCTTGAAAAGCAGATCCTGGATATGGCATTTTTTTCCATCAAAGGCCTGGATCTGGATGTCTCCGGCAGCCTGACTGCAAAACAGATACAGACATCTCCTGAATACACGGGCAATATCTCCCTGGCCCGGTTCAACCTCCGGGAGTTGATGAAAAAACTGAACCAGCCCCTGCCGCAGACATCAGATGCCCGTGTGTTTGAGAAGGTGGCTGTGAAAACTCAATTTTCAGGCTCTGCAGCAGATATCCGGCTTACCGACCTGTCAGTGACCCTGGATGACTCACAGATGAACGGGAATCTGTCCATACAGGGGTTCTCAGATCCGGATATTACATGTGACCTGGCAGTGGACAAGATCAATGCGGACCGGTATATGCCCCCTGCTGTAAAAGCGGCTCCCGGCAAAAAACAGACAACCCGGCCGGTAACCCCGGAAACCGCGGCTGCAGGGGCTGCCCTCCAGATTCCCGTGGAACTGCTCAGGGCTTTAAAGCTCAAAGCATCGCTGGCCATTGAAGACCTTATTGTTTCAGGGGCTGTCCTGTCCCGGGTAGGGGTACAGGTGACGGCAAAAGACGGTATCCTCACCAAGGCCCCGGTGACAGCCAGCCTGTACAAGGGAACCTATGACGGAAAGGTGGTGCTGGATGCCACTGGAAAGATGCCTGAACTGGCCATTGATACTGCTTTGAAAGGGGTGGAGGTGGAACCGTTGCTCATGGACATGACCCAGAACGCCCAGATCCGGGGATCCGGGGATGTAACAGCCGCCTTGACGACCAAGGGTCTGGATCTGGGTGCCATGAAGCAGAATCTGAATGGCAGCCTGTCTTTTTCTTTTAAAAACGGGGCGATCAAGGGGTTTAACGTGGGAAAATTTCTCCGGAGCCTCAAATCCCTGCGGGAAAGCCGGACCTTGGCAGTGTCGGAACAGGAGGAAACCGATTTCACCGAACTCACCGGCAATCCTGTTGTAAAAAACGGCGTGGTTTTTCTGGATGATCTGGCAGGAAAATCCCCGGCCCTGCGGGTGTCCGGCACCGGGATCGTGGCGGATATTGTCAGAGAAACCATTGACTACAAGGCAATGATTACGGTGGTGGAAACCTCCAGGGGGCAGGCAGGCAAAGATCTTGCGGAGCTTGCCGGGGTTACGGTTCCCATATCTGTCAAAGGTCCGCTGGCTGATCCGGTCATCACACCGGATATCACCGGTGTGATTTCAAAGATTCTCACCGGCACCTCTTCTGAACCTGTGGAGCAGTTGAAAAAGAGCGTGGAAAAGGAATTGGGCCGATTTTTGAAAAAACTTTCCGAATAGCGGCCATGCCCTATGGAAATGAAACTGATGGGGGAAATATGAAATACGGGGCTGCCGGTTTTCCAATAAAATCGGTTGAAGATGAGATCAAAAAGGTGGGAGAGCTGGGATTTGATTTTTTTGAACTGTCCATGGATCCGCCCGAAGGCCATTGGACCAAAGTCCGGGATATGGAAAAACAGATCGTTGCCGCCCTGAATGCTTTTAACCTGCCGGTGGTGTGTCATCTGCCCTCTTTTGTGTATACCCCGGATCTGTCACCAGGTATTCGAAAGTCTTCACTGGATGAGATGCTGCATTCTCTGGATGCAGCTGCAGGCATTGGTGCACAAAAAGCGGTGCTGCACCCGGGATATATTACCGGCATGGGGGTGTTTGTCATGGAAACCGCAAAAAAATATGCCGGGGACAGCCTGGCCGCCATTGTTGCACATGCATCCCGGCTGCATATCCAGCTGTGTTTTGAAAACATGTTTCCCGGATACCACATTTTTTATGACCCGGATGAATTTGACCCCCTTTTTGCAGAATTTTCCGATTTGAAAATGACCCTGGATACCGGTCATGCCAATATCGGAGATCCCGGACAGGCAAAGCTGGGGCAGTTTGTCAACCGGTTTGCACACCGCATCGGCCATGTCCATGTCAGTGACAATTTTGGAAAAAAAGATGACCATCTGGCTGTGGGAAAAGGCAATATCAATTTTGAAACGTTTGTCTCAGCTCTGAAACAGGCCGGGTATGATGACACCATCACCCTTGAAGTCTTTTCAACCGATACCGATGATCTGGTGAAAAGCAGAGAAAGAATAGAAGTTCTCTTTTCAAATTTTGGGGTCAGAAGTTAACTTCTGACCCCCAGTACCTCGTGCACTTTGGCGGCCATATCCTGCATGGAAAAAGGTTTCTGGATAAAGTGGACCCCTTCATCCAGCACCCCCTGATGGGCTATGACATTGGCGGTGTATCCGGACATGAACAAAATTTTAATGTCCGGATACAGGGTGGACAGTTGTTCGGCCAGGTCCCGTCCATTCATCTCCGGCATTACCACATCGGTGATGACCATGTGGATCCGGGTGGTATGGGATTGGGCCAGGGCCATGGCCCGGCTGGGGAAATCTGCGGTGAGAATGTTGTAATTCAGGCTTTTCAGCATGGTTTCCAGCATGTCCAGAATAGCGTCATCATCTTCCACGACAAGCAGGGTTTCACCACTGCCCCGGGGCATGGGTCCTGCAGGTTTTTCCTGGATTGTGTCGGGCGTGCCTGCGGTATGGCGCGGGAGATAGATCCTGAAGCTGGTACCTTTTTCCGGCTCGCTGTAGACATTGATGAATCCGTTGTTCTGTTTGACAATGCCGTATACCGTGGAAAGGCCCAGGCCGGTACCCCTGCCGGTTTTCTTGGTGGTGAAAAAGGGTTCAAACAGATTGTCCAGGGTGTGTCTGTCCATGCCGCAGCCATCGTCGCTCACCGCCAGCAGGACAAATTCCCCGGGCACAAATTCGGCATGTGCGGCACAGTAGGCTGGATCAAACACTTTCATGCCGGTTTCGATGGTGATTTTGCCCACATCTGCGATGGCATCTCTGGCGTTTACGCACAGGTTCACCAAAATCTGATCAAGCTGGGAAGGATCAATTTTCACTGCCCACATATCTTCGGCAGGCTGCCACAGCAGGTCAATGTCTTCACCAATGAGCCGGCCAGCATGCTGTTGAAACTGGCCATATCAGCTGCCAAATCATCAGGATGGGTCATGTCGGACCAGGTTTTCTGCCGCAGCTCCTCTTCATTGTAGCCCAGCATGCGGCACAACCGGTCATTGGCTCGGATCCAGCCTTTTTCAGGAGAGGTGATGGCAATACCGATATTGCCGAACTCGAACTGGGACCGGAACAATGCCTCACTTTCCTTGAGCTGATGGATCAGGCTGCTGACTGCCGCTTTTTCATTTTCAAGGCTGGCCACCATGCTGTTGAAGGCTTTCATCAACTGCCCGAATTCATCAGGCACAATGGTATCCATTCTGGAAAATCTGCCTCTGGAAATATCATTGGTGGCAGAGATAAGCCGGTGCAGGGGTTTGTTGATGAACAGGAAAAACACCGCAACCAAGGTGACGAGCATGGCCAGAAAAACCCCTGCCGAACCCAGATATGTGGCGGTATATGCCATCCTTACCGGGCTTTTGTAGTCATCTTCAAACACAAAACTGATGATATGCCAGTCCCAGTAGGGGAAGAATTGCACATGGGATCTGGCAGCCCTGCCGCTGATATGACACTGCAGTGTGACATCATTTTGTCCTTCCAGGGGGGAACCTTTCCATTCTTCGGGGGTGTTTTCCATGGAACCGGCCTTTATGTAATGACCGGATTCCACAACCAGTAAATGAATATGGGGAAACTGGTGGCTGGCGGTTTTTATCTTTTCCAGGGCCTCGTTTTTCAGTACCTGGTTCATTTCCCGGTTTTGTTCCATGCGCAGATCAAGCAAATAATTGAAGCTGTCTTCACAGATCCGAAGCCCTGTAACAGATGCCAGGCGGAGATTGGCATCAAACTGCCGGGTTAAAAAATCTTTCATGGGAGATGACAGAAAGGTGACT
>JAABTU010000387.1 GCA_011389715.1 Desulfotignum sp. | reverse complement strand
CCGGCGCTATGCAGATATCAGGGAACTGATCCAGAAATCCGGCCTGTCTCCATATGTGAAAAAAAACAGTCTGGCCGCCTTTGAAAAGATTGCCGGGGCAGAAGCCGCCATCCACGGGCATGACCTGGAAGATGTGCATTTTCATGAGATCGGGGGTATCGATTCCCTGGTGGACATCCTGGGCACATTTTTGTGCATGGAAAAACTGGACATCACAGAGGTGCATGCCTCTGCCGTGCCCCTGGGGTCCGGGTATGTTGACTGCGCCCACGGCAGAATCCCGGTGCCGGTGCCGGCCACCCTGGCCATCCTGGAAGGAATTCCCGTGACCGGATCAGATGCAAAAACCGAAATCGTCACCCCCACCGGCGCAGCCTTGGCCGTCACCCTGGCCACCCGGTTCGGTCCTGTGCCCCCCATGCAGATTGTCAAAACCGGGTATGGCGCCGGCAAAAGAGACACCGGCGCCAAAGTGCCCAACCTGCTGCGCATGGTCCTGGGCAGACCGGTCATACGCCGAAATCCGGAAACGGAAAGCCCCGGAGACAGGGTTTCCCAGGATAATGGCGTTGCTGATACCGATTTTCAAGAACCGTTCAGCCGGAAATCGGATGTTCTGCCTCAGGACCGGATGGATCCGGAAAGTCTGGAGCATATCCAGCATGAACGCATCGCGGTCCTCACCACCCAGGTGGATGACATGAACCCGGAGCTCCTGGGCTTTGTCATGGACCATCTCCTGGAAAAAGGAGCCCTGGATGTGACCTATGCCCCGGTGCACATGAAAAAGAACCGCCCCGGCACCCGGATGGAGGTGCTGTGCGCCCTGGCGGACCTGGATGCCATGGTCCATGAAATCCTAACCCAGACCACGGCCATTGGCGTGCGGTACCAAGTCTGCGACCGGGCAGTGCTCTTTCGGGAGCCCTGTCAGATGGATACGGTGTTCGGACCGGTGGAGGCCAAAAAAGTTCAAGGCCCTGACGGGAAAATACAGATGATTCCTGAATACGAAGCCCTGGCCAAAATTGCCCGGCAGCAGGGCATACCCCTTAAAGCAGTTTATGAAAAAGTTGCGGGGTGAGACCGGCACCCCCCGACCCCCACGGGTCTGAAAGCACAGCATGCCCTGTACCTTGTCAATCAGGGCAAACCTGTCAATATGACAAAAGGGAACCGGCCAATACATGTGGATGCCGATTTTCCTTCGGATGGCAAGGGGTTTGCAGGAAATCCCCTTGACAGGAAAATGAACAGATTATAGATACATAAGGATGGCAATGCCATGACAGGCCTTTGGAAAAATCAACTGATTATGCTGGCAGCAACCGGGTTCGGCCTGGGATACAGCCCGGTGGCACCCGGTACCCTGGGCACTTTGGCAGCCCTGCCGTTCATCTGGCTTTTCACTTACATGCCCGGGGCAGGCGGCACTTTTTTTCTGGTGTGCTTTTTGCTCGCATCGGTGTTTGTGGCGGACAGGGCGGAAAAAATACTGGGGAAAAAAGATCCCGGCACCATTGTCATCGATGAAATGGCCGGATACTGGGTGACCATGTGCCTGGTGCCGTTGACATGGGTCACCCTGTTGACGGGATTTATTGCATTCAGGTGTTTTGATATAGTAAAGATCGGCCCGGTGCGGTATTTTGAAAAAAACTTTTCCGGCGGTGCCGGCATTGTTCTGGATGATATCATGGCAGGGGTGCTGGCAGCACTCACTGTAAAATGTTTATATATTTTGGGTGTGCACTAGGAGAAAAAAATGGAAAAAAACGCAGACAAGGACAAGGCAGTACAGTCCGCCATGGGGCAGATTGAACGGCAGTTCGGCAAAGGTTCTATCATGAAACTGGGGGGCCGGGTGGTGGAAGAAGTGCCGGTGATCCGGTCCGGCTCCCTGGCCCTGGACAAGGCCCTGGGGGTGGGCGGCTATCCCAGGGGCCGGGTGGTGGAAATCTATGGTCCTGAATCATCAGGAAAAACCACCCTGGCACTGCATGCCGTGGCCCAGGCCCAGAAAAAAGGCGGTATTGCCGCCTTTATCGATGCCGAGCATGCCCTGGATGTGGGGTATGCCAAAAAACTGGGGGTGGATTGTGATGAACTGCTGGTGTCCCAGCCGGATACCGGGGAGCAGGCCCTGGAAATTGCAGACATGCTCATCCGCTCCGGCGGCATCGATGTCCTGATCGTGGATTCCGTGGCCGCACTGGTGCCCCGGTCCGAGATCGAAGGGGAGATGGGCGATTCCCACATGGGGCTCCAGGCCCGGCTCATGTCCCAGGCCCTGCGCAAACTGGCCGGCACCCTGGGAAAGACCCATACCACCATTATTTTCATCAACCAGATCCGCATGAAAATCGGGGTGGTGTACGGCAACCCCGAGACCACCACCGGCGGCAACGCCTTGAAATTTTATGCATCCATGCGCCTGGAGATCAGAAAGGTGTCCGCCATCAAGGAGGGCCAGGATATCACCGGCAACCGGACCCGGGTCAAGGTGGTGAAAAACAAACTGGCCCCGCCGTTCAAGAATGTGGAATTCGATATCATGTACGGAGAGGGCATCTCCCGCACAGGGGATCTGCTGGATATGGGCGTAACCCTGAACATCGTGGACAAAAGCGGGTCCTGGTACTCCTTTGAAGGGGAGCGCATCGGCCAGGGCAGGGAAAATGTCAAGGTCTTTCTCACGGAAAACCCGGATATCTTCAATAAAATTGAATCCAAAGTCCGGGCGGAACTGGGGATTTCAGACATCCCGGTTGAAAACAACAAAAAGAAACCAGCAAAAAATGAGGGATGAGATATGAGGGATGAG
>JAABTU010000386.1 GCA_011389715.1 Desulfotignum sp. | reverse complement strand
TATAAAGCTTCACCTTCCGCCTCCTTTTCTTCTGCCGTGATCTGCCGGTGCTGCCGGTGGTTGACCCGGTTGAGCAGGGCAAAGGAAAGGCCGTGTTCCTTGAGCTGGCCCGCCATTTTTTCAGGACCGGTGTGGCGGCGGTCAAAGGTGATCACCAGCCGGCCTCCGTGATGGTCTTTTGTCGCCTTTTTGACCCCGGACATGCCCCGGATCCCGGCCAGGGCCTGATCCGGCCAGGCATGGCCTGTTGTGAGCCGGTAAATGGCATCATCCAGGTGCCGGGTCTGCCAATGGGAAACCGCACCGGGAACGGTCACAAAACCCAGTCCCAGAAGAATGGTGACAGAGACAATGGCTGCCATGATGCTGAATGAAATCCCCTTTTTTGTGATACCCAGCACGCGTTCCCGTTTTTCCCGGTATTTTTCAGGATCCCAGGCCATGTTTTCTCCTGTTATTTTTTAAATTCACAATACCAGGCATTGTCATTGATGTCTGCCATGGCGATCACAAGTTTGTCATCCTTTATCATTCGTTTCAGGGGCGCAGGGTTGCAGCCGCCCTTGACCTCATTGATCCGGTCTGTGGCAAACCGCATGCCGCAATTGGTACACGTCATGACATTGCCTTCCTGGACATAGCCTTTGCCGGACCGGTAGCACACATCACAGGCATCCACAGCCGAACGGATCACCCCGTCACGGCTTTTGATTACAAAAAATTTCACATCAATCCCTTTGTCGGATATGGCAGAAAAATAATGGGCCTTGCCGTCGGCAACATCTTTTACCGGAATGAAGAGCAATCCCTTATCCGGTGTCAGTTTGGTATACTTGCTGCCGAACCAGGCCTGGGTGTGGGCAGGTCCGAGAAAGAATACCGCAAAAACAGCCATAGTTGTCCATGATAATACTGATTTCATATGAAGTTTTCTCCTAATTGGTTCTGGGTTCAAGATCACACACCCTGCCGGTACAGCAGCCTGCACTCTGCCCGGGCCGGGTTTGGAGATATGCAAAGGATTCTTTTTCCTTTACCGGATCCACAGATGCCAGTGAAACAGGATATCCCAGTGCCTGAATGGTCCCCTGAACAGCTTCAGGGGTTAAAGGCGGGGTAAAATCCACAGCCACTTTTTTTGTGAGCAGGTTAACCCCCATGCCGGAAAATCCTTCCAGCTTTGACAGTCTGTCACTGACGGCAGAAAAGCATCCGCTGCAGCTGATATTTTCCATCTTGAACACAGCCCGGTGGATTGTTTTTTCATCAGGGTCCCGGGCCGATACCGGTCCGCCTGTCAGTAAAAAAACAGTAATGGACAAAATGAGTATGGTTTTCACTCCTGCCTCCCGGGTTCCTGAGAACCTGATACATGTATTGTGAACCTGATACATGTTTAATGCATGAACCACTTTTTATGCCAGACAGGGTGAAACGGATAATAATTATTTCAACTCTTTGAAATAATGTAATATTTTTCTAAAAAAGACAGGAAAGGGAAAAACCGTTCCCCTGGCTGGCCGGAAAACTGGAGATTATCCTGCAGGGGGTGTAGAATATGCTGCAAAAACACCGTTCCATATCAAAACCGGGTCACAGGTTCTCAAACCTGTGACACCCGATGCAAAATCGTTTCTACCGGATGTTGTATTTTTCCATGCGGTACAGCAGCACATGCCGGGGGATCTTTAAAAGACGGGCTGCTTCAGACCGGTTCTTGTCTGCCTTTTCAAGGGCTTTGACAACATAGGTCCGCTGGATCTCATCCAGGGATATCCCTTCATCCGGAATCACCGGATCAAAGGCAGGCCGGTCAGGGGTCATTCCGGGCAGATGAAGGTCTGATGCCTGGATCACATCGCTGTTTCTCAGAATAATGCATCGCTCCACCAGGTTCTGCATTTCCCGGATATTACCGGGCCAGTGGTAGGTTGTAAGCTGTGCCAGGGCATCCGGAGAAAACCGCACACCCGCCGGTGCATCACATTTTTTTAAAAAATGGGCGGCCAGGGCGGGAATATCTTCGGTGCGCTCCCGCAAAGAGGGGATGGACAAAGGGATCACAGACAGGCGGTAAAACAGGTCCTCCCTGAAGGCACCCGCAGCAATCTGCTCCTGGAGATCCATGTTGGTGGCTGCAATGATCCTTATATCGGCTCGGGCGGTTTGTTCAGATCCCACCGGCTGGATCTGCTTTTCCTGGATGGCCCGCAGCAGCTTGACCTGGACATCTGTTGCCAGTTCACCGATTTCATCCAGAAAAAGGGTGCCCCTGGATGCGGTCATGAAATGGCCTTTCCGGTCCCTTACCGCCCCGGTAAACGCCCCTTTCACATGTCCGAACAGCTCGCTTTCAACGAGCCCCGGCGGAATGGCTGCACAGTTGACCGTGACCATGGGACCTTCACTTCTGGGACTGCTCCGGTGAATGAGCCGGGCCAGCAGCTCCTTACCGGTGCCTGATTCTCCTGTGATGAGCACCGTGGCATCACTGTTGGCAGCCCTGGATGCGGTTTCCAGCAGCTCCTTCATGACGGAACTGGCGGAAACGATGCCCCGGGTGCCGGTGAGGCGGTCGATTTCATGGGTGAGCAGCCGGGTCTGGGTGCGCAGGCCTGTCAGTTCCAGGGCTTTTTTGCAGGCATGGATCAGGGTCAGCCTGTCAAAAGGTTTGGTGATAAAGGTAAACGCCCCTTTCTGCATGGCCTGCACCGCCATTTCAATGGAGCCGAAGGCCGTGATGATGATCACCGGAATTTCCGCTGACACCTGCTTGATTTGGGCCAGAAGATCCAGGCCGTTCATGTCCCCCAGCTTGACATCAGACACCACCA
>JAABTU010000385.1 GCA_011389715.1 Desulfotignum sp. | reverse complement strand
GGAGGCACCGTGTTCATCCAGCAGGTCTTTGATATATTTGAAATACTCCATGTGGCCGCCCTGGTAGCTGGACACGGCAATGCCCTGGGCATCTTCTTCAATGGCTGCATCCACCACTTCCCTGGCAGACCGGTTATGGCCGATGTGGATCACTTCAGCACCCGTATCCTGCAGTATCCGCCGCATGATATTGATGGCAGCATCATGCCCGTCAAAGAGCGAGGTGGCAGTAACAATTTTAATGGAATTTTGGGGGGTATAGGCTTCAACTTCCTGACTCATGGCAACTCCTTTGTTAATATCCGGTGGTTTGGCCGTGCCAAACAATGTGTATGTGTTGTATACTGGTTTTAATTTGCACATATATTTGAAAAAATAAATACAAATTTTTAGAATATGAGTCCGAGAATGAAATCTGTCTGAATGGCGATGTATTGGTCAATGGTAAAATTCTTTTTCAAATGCCAGCGGCGAAAGGCCCACATCTGTCCGAGCACGGAAATATTGTGTCCCACAAGGTTGCGGATGTTTGTATCCAGAACAGGAAAATTTTTCTTTCCAGACATCCGGCCCAGGGTGGTAATGAAGATATCGGTGATATTCAGTTCATTGACCAGGACCCGTTCTTTCCATTTCTGGGGCAGAAACTGGGTGACCTGGTACATGAGCAGGATATGATCAGACATGTTATCGCACACCTTGAAATACTGACGGATCACTTCGGCCAGCTGTTCTTTGTCCCCGCTGTTGTCTGACAGGGCTTCTTCCACCGCTTTTTGTACTTCCTCATGGATGGTTTTGCACACCAGGTAGAGCAGGTCCTCTTTGGAACTGACATATTCGTACAAAGAGCCGATGGAGAAGCCGGCCGCCCTTGCGATCATGCGGGTGGTGGTTTTGTGGTATCCGTGGGCAATGAACAGGGTGACGGTGGAATCGATGATATGGCGCCGCCGTTCCTGCACCAGTTCGGGATTTTTGATCTGGGTAGGGACCTCTGGATCAGCCACCGGCGGTTTTGCTTTTCTGCCCTTTGCCAAAGTGCTCTCCTCTGGATGGATTCTCCTCCCGTGCGCCATTTATGAACGAGCGCTCAATCATATATGCTTTTTTTGCATGGTTATCTGGATATGTCAAGCAAAACATTCGGGGTCAGAAGTCTCCTTTTTTACTTTTTTTTGTGGTGCACCTAAGGTAAGATACCCAGTAATGCATTTATCCCAAAAAGGTAAAAAAAGTTAACTTCTGACCCCAGGAGGATGCCATGGAGCTTAAAACCATTGCCATTGAAAATCCGGAAGAGCATAATTTTATTCTCGGCCATGCCCATTTCATCAAGACTGTTGAAGATATCCATGAAGCCATTGTATGCACGGTGCCCAATGCCAGATTCGGGGTGGCTTTCTGTGAAGCATCCATGGAATGCCTGGTCCGGTGCAGCGGAACAGACGAGGCCCTGACAAAACTGGCGCAAAAAAACGCCTATGCCCTGGGTGCAGGGCATTCATTCATCATTTTCATGAAAGAGATGTTCCCCATCAACATCCTCAACACCATCCAGAACGTGCCGGAGGTGGTAGGCATCCATTGTGCCACTGCCAATCCTGTGGAGGTTGTCCTGGCACAGACAGACCAGGGCCGGGGCATTTTAGGGGTGATTGACGGATTTTCGCCAAAAGGCATTGAAACTGATGCTGATGTGGAAAAGCGCAAGGGATTTCTGCGCATGATCGGCTACAAGCAGTAATTAGCTGTTAGCTGTTAGCTGTTAGCTTTTAGACAGTTGTAACCAGCAGGGAAAAATTTGTAATTGTTACTGGATGCTGATAACCGAGTGGTGACGGCTTTCATATAAAAAAAAGGTCAGAAGTTGACTTTTTACCCTTAATTTTGTAACAGCGGCGCATATTTGACCGCATGGATTGCAAAAAAAGGGAACTTCTGACCTCGGGGATTTATTTTGTTATGAAAATCGGGCATTCCGCCTTGTGAAGAACCTGGTGGGCCACACTGCCTAAAAACAGCCCGGCAAAGTCTGTCACCCCCCGGGAGCCCATGACGATGAGATCCGCTTTTTCAATTCTGGCAACTTCCGAAATATTGGTTCCGGGTGTCCCCTCAAGAATCCGTGTTTCATAAGAAACCTTGGCTTTTTCCAGCATCTCTTCAAAGGGTTTGATAAGATCTTCCGATGTTTTCATGATTTCATCGATGGCCTGCTGAAAATAGGGTTCAGATAAAACCACGGGAAATTTTGCATGGCAGTGCAGCAGAATGATGTGGGATTCGAACTTTTTGGCAAGATCAATGGTATACCTGGTTGAATTGATTGAATGGGATGATCCGTCAACAGGGTTGAGAATTTTTTTAAAATCCATGTTGCCTCCTTTCGCGTCCAGACATCACGTCCGGGCGGATTCTTGTGGGTTAAACAAAGATGCACACAACAAACATTTCATTCAATATCTGTATTATATGTTTTCCCCGTTAAAATAAAAAGCATTTTTACTGAAGTATTCTTCCGTCCAGGTTGAAAAAATTCGGCAGCGTGGATATATTTCACATTCACGGAAAAACAGATTATCTAAGGATGCGCTGTGAAGGTTGCCTATATCAATCCGTTCATAAATGCCTGTATTGATGTGTTCAAGACATTTGCAGGACTTGTTTCCATGCCGGGCAAACCTGCGGCAGGGAGGCATCCGGGAGATCATGGCAGCATCAAGGCAATGATCGGGCTCAACGGGCATGGGATCAAAGGGTATTTCATCATCAGTTTTTCCCATACATTTCTGGAAAAAATTGTGGCCGGCCTTTTCGGCAAACAAGCGTCTGCCTCCCC
>JAABTU010000384.1 GCA_011389715.1 Desulfotignum sp. | reverse complement strand
CTTGACGGAAAAACCGTGAAATTGTTATTCCATGAGTCTTCAGGTACGGTGGCGGAAAGGAAAAAAATGAACGGTTTAGATCTGGTGGTTCTGGTGATTATCCTGTTCTGTATGATCAGGGGGCTTTTTAAAGGACTGATACGTGAAGTCTCCGGAATTGTTGCGGTTATTGCCGGTTTTTACGGGGCGTTTACCTATTACTGGCTGCTTTCCGAGCGCCTGGCTTTTTTGATAACTGCCCCGGAAACCCGCCATCTGGTCAGTTTCGGGCTTTTGTTCTGCGCTATCCTGGTGGCGGTGGGGGTGATGGCCGCACTGATCCGCAGGCTTATGCACCTGGTGTTTCTGGGATGGGTGGACCGGACATTTGGTTTGATTTTTGGCACAGCCAAGGGGGCATTGATCGTATCTGTCTTGTTTGTGATGCTGACAGCATTCATACCGGCGGGAACGGCAAGACTCATGGCAGGGTCGGAATCCGCCCCTTATCTGGCGAAAATTTCCAGAACCATGACACTGTTTGTTTCCAGGACCATGCGGGCCGGTTTTTTGCAGCAGCTGGAAAAACTCAAGGTGGAACAATTTTATATACAGGAGAGAGAATCCATTGGAGACAATAGCCCCTATTCTGGAGATCATCCAGACCCTGCGGGGGGAAAACGGATGTGCCTGGGACCGCAGACAGACCCCGGACACCATGTGGAAATGCCTGGTTGAAGAGGTGTATGAACTCCAGGATGCCATTGTAAATAATGATCTGGACAATACCTGCGAAGAGATGGGGGATGTGCTGTTTCAAATTCTGTTCATCATGGCAATCTTTCATGATGCAAAACAGATTCCCATTTCCCGGGTGGTGGATACAGTGGTCGAAAAAATGGTCCGGCGGCATCCCCATGTCTACGGGTCTGCGGTTGTTGAAACAGAAAAAGATCTGCTGAACCAGTGGGAGCAGATCAAAACCCGGGAAAAAGAGCATCCGGTGCACAGGTCTGCCCTGGATGCGGTGCCCGGAGGCATGCCCGGTCTTTTACGGGCCCTCAAGGTATCAAAGATAGCGGTCAGGCAGGGATTTGAATGGGAAAATATTCACCAGGTACTCGACACGGTGAAAAAAGAGATTGCAGAATTTGAGGAGGCTCTGGAAAAGGAAGATGCAGACGGGGCCATGCTGGAACTGGGGGATATTTTATTTTCTCTGGTGAATGTGGCACGGTTTGCCGGATTTCATCCGGAAACCGCCCTGTCACGGTCTACTGCAAAATTTGAAGGAAGGTTCCGCCTCATGGAAGCGGATCTGGTCCAAAAAAACTCTTCCCTGCAGGCATTGTCAGCTGATGAAAAAGAGGCTTTCTGGGCCAGGGCAAAACACCGCTATGACAAATAATCCCCCCGCTGGAATTTGATGTATTCTGTCTGGGCTGCCACTGCGGTCTGGGTGGCGATATCCCGCAGGCCGGCATGGTCAGAATCAAGGGTACGGGTTTCCTCTACCAGCTGGTCTGCCCGCTGGTGAATGGTTTCAAGCACCGGTGCCATGTGCTTCAGTGATACGCCCGGATCCTGCAGTTGGGCCGCATAGGTCTCCAGCAGTCCCAGCAGTTTTTCCGTGCTGCTGGAGACAAGATCTGCCTGCTCAGGTATCTGTATTGTCCGGGTGGGTGTGATTTCACCTAAGCCGTGTGTGGTTGTTTCGGGCGTTTCAGACGGCTCTGCTTTGTCCAGGGCCTGGGTCAGTGCTGATTTGAATGCATCCTTTTTCCCGATTTTTTCAGGTCCGCCCTGGGGTGTCTTTATGGGCTGGGTTGTGTCTTGTATGTGATGGATATTTACCATATCGGCCTCCTTTTTGTATTAGCCATGGTAAAAGCAAAAGATATGCCAAGAAATAAAAGGAAAAATTTTTTGAATATTTTTCCTTTTATTTCAGGTGCTTGTTAGATGATGGCCACCTGGTATATGCAGCCGGCCGGGGTGTGCTGGGAAATTTTTGCAGTCTATACCGGTTCATTCAGGATGGCGCCGATCATATTTTCCGCAACCTGAAGTGCATCAACGGTGTACTGATTTGCCGTAACCTGTTGCTTGATATGGGATATTTTCTGCTGTCTGTCAGCCGGCTCTGTTTCCATGGCCTGGCTGATTTTCTGGAGATCCAGGGTTTTTTCAGACAGATCAATACTGTCGGTTTTTGTTTCTTCGGCCTGCCTGGCGGTTCTTGCCTGGATATTGGTGGTGGCAGGATTTGCCTGGTTGGCATAGCTTGTATGTTTTATATAATTGTTGGTGGGGCCGTTAATGGGGCCGGATATTGTCATGACTAAATACCTCCTTTAGGATGCCATGTTGCTGTCGGCAACCTGACGCGCCAGCTCTGTCATTCTTTTTACCACAAAGGTGGAGTCTTCCACTGACAGGGTATGGGTTGCCCTGTTGTTGCGGCTGTCCACTGCAGTATAGGTGAACTGGTTTTTGTCCCGGTCGTAGTTGATCTTTTTTCCAAGTTCTTTTTCAATCTGGTTGGCAATCTGTTCTTCGGTTTTTTCCCTGGGACCCTCAGTGATGATTTTTTCCACAATATTGGCAGCAACCTTGTCAATGATGGCCTTGCGTTTGCCCTCCGAGGAGATGGAAACATTGTCCGCAGATATGGTATTACCGGCAATGGATTTGTTTTTGCTCAGAATTTTTCCCTGGCTCAGCTGCCTGGAATACACCTTAAGAACATTTTGTATCTGATAAGAGGGTATCTGCATATAATTTTCTCCTTAAAGACCATATCGGTAAGGGAAAATTAAACCTTTAGCATTTTTTTCAATCGTCAAAATCACCCTCAGGGCCTTTGTCTGAAT
>JAABTU010000383.1 GCA_011389715.1 Desulfotignum sp. | reverse complement strand
TCACCTGTCTGGGGGAGCTGCTGCCCTGGGAATGTGAGCTGCCCGGGTATCTGGCTGTGCCGCTGACCCTGTTGACGATCCTGGGGGTGATCAATGCCATCAATCTGTCGGACGGGCTGGACGGGCTGGCCGGCGGGATCTCCATGCTCAGTTTTGTGTTGATCGGTATTCTTGCCTTTAACCGTGAAAACATGACGGTAACGGTGATGTGCGTAGCGGTGATCGGGGGAATCGCCGGTTTTTTGCGGTATAATACCCATCCTGCGATGCTGTTCATGGGGGATGCCGGCAGCCAGTTGCTGGGGTTCTTAATGGGGGTGTTCGCCATTGCCATCACCCAGGGCGACACCCCGTACAGCAAGATCCTGGCCCTGCCCATTATCGGGTTTCCTATTCTTGATACCCTGACAGTGATGGTGACGCGGATCAAAAACAAACGGTCCCCGTTTTCCCCGGATAAAAACCATTTTCATCACCGCTTGCTGACACTGGGTTTTTTCCATACAGAGGCTGTGTTGAGTATTTATCTTATCCAGTCCGGTTTTATCATTTTTGCACTGGTGACACGGTTTCATTCCGGGTGGGTGCATTTGACGGGGTTTGCCGGGTTTTCCGCTGTAATCCTGGGACTTTTTCTTATCGCCCGCAAAACCGGGTGGAGTTTCCGGCAGGAGGGCTGGTACGATCTGCTGGTAAAACAGTGGCTCAAGTCCATCAGGGAACAAAAAGTTTTCATACGGGTGGCTTTCGGCGGGGTGCGGTATCTGTTTTTTCTGCTCCTGGCAGTTCAGGTGATGATCCCCGAACAGGTCCCGTTGTATTTTTCCCTGGCCGCGCTGACCCTGGTCTTGTTGACAGGCGTGGGGTATTTTTGTAAACTGAACCGGTTTAAAAACAATGTGCTGTGGTTTTCCGTTTATATGGTCATACCGCTGCTGGTGTATTTGGCGGAAATCGAGCCGGGTTCGTGGATGCGGTCCCCCTGGATCGAGGGGATCCATCTGGGGTATATCGCCTTGGTGTTTTTTGTGATCACGACCTTGAACCTGACCCAGCGCAGGCAGGGATTTAAAATCTCGCCTTTGGATATCCTGTTGATTGTCATCATTTTGGTGTTCCCCAATCTGCCGACGTTTCAGCTCCAGGAATTCAAGATCGGCATAATGCTGGCCAAAGGCCTGATTCTGTACTACAGCTTTGATGTGCTCACCGGGGAGTTGCGGGGAACCACTGATGTCCTGGCCAAACCGGTGGTGGGGGTTTTGTTGCTGCTGACCCTGCGGGGGTTTTTTTGATCAGGCTTTCTTTATTGTCGTTTTATGAGCTATAATGAAAATCAAGATAAAAATAAGACAGGAGTTTGCAGGATGAGCGTATCCGTTTTAAGGCCGCTGGCAGGAGTGATCCTGACCGCATTGGTGGTGCTGGGTGTGGGATGTTCCAGTCCGGAAGAGAAAAAACAGGCATTCATGCACAAAGGGGATCAGCTGTATGCGCAAAAAGAGTATGTAAAGGCACGGCTGGAATATAAAAACGCCATCCAGATCGATCCGGAATTTGCCCCAGCCTATTACCAGCTGGGCAGAACCGAGCTGGCATTGAACAATATCAGACGGGCCTACGGCATGATGAACAAAGCAGTGGAGCTGGACCCGGACAACAGTGCGGCCCGGATTGATCTGGGAAAGATCCTGCTTTCCGGCAGGGCCCTGGACCGGGCAAAGGAACAGGCAGATGCGGTGCTGGCCAAAGACCCCTCCCATGTGGATGCCGCTTTGTTAAAGGCGGCATCCTTTTTTGTGGGCAAGGAATATGATGCCGGGGAAAAGATCCTGATGGATCTGTACAGGGACGGGGTGACTTCTCCGGATATGTACATGATGCTGTCCTCCCTTTCCCAAGTCCGGCAGGACAAGGACGGGATCCGGGACTATCTCATGGAAGGGGTCGAAAAAAATCCCGGACATGCGGGTTTGATCCTGTCCCTGGCCCAGGTGGATGCCAATGAGAAAAATTTTGATGCTGCAGAAGCGGGTCTGAAAAAAGTTATTTCCCTGGAACCGGAAGAGATCCGGCACAAACTGAATCTGGCCCGGCTGTTGAACCGCCGGGGCGAATCCGACCAGGCAGCGGCCCTGCTGGAAAAGGCCCTGGCAGACAAGCCCGCGGAAGAGCAGACACGGCGCAACATTGCCGGGTTCTGGGTATCGGAAAACCAGCTGGAAAATGCGGAAAAAATCATCCGCCAGGGACTGGAACTGACCCCGGAAAGCTTTGCCTATCACCAGTTCCTGGCAGATATCCTGGTAAAGACCAGGCAGTTCAAGGCAGCGGAAGAGGTCCTCAACCAGGCCCTGGCTTTGTCATCGGAACCGGGTCATCCGGAAATCATCAAGACACAGCTGTCCCTGGCCCGGTTGATGACCCAGCAGGTCCGGTATGAAGAGGCGGAAGCCCTGGTGGACCAGATCATCAAAAATGATCCCAAAAATACACAGGCCCATTTTTTAAAATCCCGGTTCTATCTGGCCAGAAATGACGGGGTCAATGCCATTCCCGGGTTCCGGATGATGGTGGAGGAGCAGCCCGGGGAGGTGGACGGCCACCTGCATCTGGCCCGGGCCCATATTATCAACAAGGAATACGGGTTGGCAGCCGATGTTCTGGAACGGGCCTATGAAAAACTGCCCGGAGAGGAGGTGCTGCTGATGTCCCTGGCCCGGCTGCATATCCTGACAGAAGATATGGATGCGGCTGAAGCCACCTTGAAGCGGGCTGTGGAATCCCATCCGGACAATCCCCGGGTGGGGATCGCCCTGGGAGATTTTTATGTGTCCGAGGGCCGGCACCAAGATGCGCTGGCCCGG
>JAABTU010000382.1 GCA_011389715.1 Desulfotignum sp. | reverse complement strand
GGGGAATGATGCCGTTAAACAGCGGCAGATTGTCTCTTCCATCAAGGATTTAGAGGATGACGGATTTGAGTTTGATGCAGCTGAAGGGTCTCTCAAGCTGATCATGGAAAAACTCACCGAACAGTACAAAAGCTATTTTGATCTGGAATCTTTCCGGGTGGTGGTGGAAAAAGACAAGGAAAAACCGTGTTACTCCCATGCCATGATCAAGATCCGGGTGGGAAAGACCACTGAAATCACCTCGGCGGAAGGTGACGGCCCGGTATCAGCTTTGGACAATGCCCTGCGAAAAGCCCTGGCTGCCATGTATCCCCGGATCAGTGACATGCACCTGGTGGACTTCAAGGTCCGGGTCATTGACGGGTCTGACGGCACCGATGCCAAGGTGCGGGTGCTCATCGAATCCAGGGACACGGACAATCTTTTCACCACCATCGGGGTATCAGAGGATATCATTGAAGCCAGCTGGCAGGCCCTGGCTGACAGTTTTCAGTACAAACTTTCTCTGGACCATAAAAAACCATAAAGACAGATGACTGCCGTAAAACAGGCCCTGTAGTAGCCATGTAATCCAAATAACCCCCATGCCCTGGCGGGCACAACAAAGCGTGAAAGCTGTTAGCTGTTAGCTTTTAGCTGAGTACTGATGGCTGACGGCTGACGGCTTTCATATAAAACCCTAAATATCTAAAAAGGCTATACCCATGAATGACAACAAACGCATTATCATATTTGACACAACCCTGCGGGACGGAGAACAGTCCCCCGGGGCCAGCATGAACCAGGCGGAAAAACTGCGCATTGCCACCCAGCTGGAACTGCTGGGGGTGGATGTGATCGAGGCCGGATTTCCTGCGGCATCAGACGGGGATTTCGAGGCGGTGAAAAAAATTGCCGACAGCCTGAAAAAAACCCAGGTGGCTGCCCTGTGCCGGGCTGATGAACATGATATCCGACGGGGCTGGGATGCTGTCAAAAATGCAGTCAACCCCAGGATACACACATTCATCGCCACCTCTGAACTGCACATGAAATACAAGCTGCAGATGGAACCCGCTGATGTGCTGCGCCAGGCAGTGGAAGCGGTGAAACTGGCAGCGTCCTTTACCGGCAATGTGGAATTTTCCGCAGAAGACGGTTCCCGTTCCGACCCGGATTTTTTATGCACCGTGTTTGAATCGGTCATAGATGCCGGCGCCACCACCATCAACCTGCCGGATACGGTGGGGTATGCGGTTCCCGAAGAGTTCGGACAACTGATTGAATATGTCCTTGCAAACACCTCCAACATCGACCAGGCTGTGCTATCCGTCCACTGCCACAATGACCTGGGGCTTGCCACTGCCAACACCCTGGTGGCCATCCAGAAAGGGGCCCGCCAGGTGGAGGTCACCATCAACGGGATCGGAGAACGGGCAGGCAACACCTCCATGGAAGAGGTGGTGATGTCTTTGAAAACCCGGCCCAATTTTTTCAGCCACACCACTGCCATTGACACCACAAGGATTTATCCCACCAGCCGCCTGGTGAGCATGATCACAGGAATCCTGATCCAGCCCAACCGGGCCATTGTGGGTGCCAACGCCTTTGCCCATGAAGCCGGCATCCACCAGGACGGGGTGCTCAAAAATCCCATGACCTATGAAATCATGAAACCCGAAACCGTTGGCATCACCAAAAACAGCCTGGTCTTGGGCAAACATTCCGGACGTCACGCCCTGGCCGCCCATATCCGCACCATGGGATATGACCTGTCTGAAGAAGAGATCAATATTGTGTTTAAAAAGTTCAAAAATCTGGCTGACCGCAAAAAACAGATCCTGGATGAAGATATTGAAGCCCTGATAAATGAAGGCGTATTGCGGACACCCGAAGTCTTCGGCCTGGAATATATCCATGTGCTGTCCGGATCCACGGTATTTCCCACCGCCTCGGTTCAGCTCAAGATCAACGGCCGGCTGGTCCAGGGTGCCCTGGAAGGCACCGGCCCCATCGATGCGGTGTACAATATTATCTCCAAGCTCACCAATACCAAGTCCGAGCTGCTCAGATTTACCATATCCGCCCTGACCGAAGGCACGGATGCCCAGGGAGAGGTTACGGTAAGACTCAAGGAAGACGGTATTGTGGCCCTGGGCAAAGGGGCTGATCCCGACATCATCACCGCTTCTGCCCTGGCCTACCTCAACGGACTCAACCGCCTGGAATATTTAAAGGCCCATCCCCCGATGGAGCAGGCGGTTCTGTAACCCATTTGATATGGATGCCGCCCCTGGCGGCGGCATCCT
Organism: Desulfotignum sp.; assembly: GCA_011389715.1. Taxonomy (GTDB): domain Bacteria; phylum Desulfobacterota; class Desulfobacteria; order Desulfobacterales; family Desulfobacteraceae; genus Desulfotignum. The sequence goes on along the minus strand of JAABTU010000382.1, from coordinate 583 downwards.
GTTCCAGGCATAAACTTGGTTATCCGGCAGAGTTCAATTGAATGTTTTTGAAATTTTGAAATAATTGGTTATCCCCAATGCATCTTGATATAATTGGCCATATTGAAAAAATCGTGAGATCTGGCCCGTTATTTGCTTTAATTTCCGGTTATGGAAACACAACTCACATCCATCAAGGGAATTATCATTCCCGCCTCATGGGATACAAACGGCAACATACTCAGTACTGCCATCGTCACTTTTACTGAGGATGTTTTTGCTGTAACAGACAGTGTCTGCGGCCGATCCCTCACCCATCACTTGAGAGAAACCGTAACCATTACCGGCTGGGTAAGTGTTCATGGATCATCAAAACACATTCATGTGCAGAGCTTTCACATCCTTGATCCGGGTGAAACTGCCTGACCTGACAATCAATGATTGACACAAACGGCTGTTACTGTTAATAGAAATCCAGATTTTCATCCTGTTCGCTGTTCTTGTTAGAGCGCCTGCCAGGCCCAGGCCATTGCTTTGGAGAGTCCACATGAAAGACATACTGGTACTGACCGACCAGGCAGATGATTTTGCCCTTATTGCCCGT
>JAABTU010000381.1 GCA_011389715.1 Desulfotignum sp. | reverse complement strand
TGGCACCCACTGCCCCGATATCCGGGCGAACGGCATGGGAAACCATTTCTCCAAGCCAATGCGGTGTTATCACCTCAATATCATCGTTCACCAGGCATACCATATCGCTGTGGGTGTTTTTTACGGCAAAATTATTGATGGCAGAATAATTAAAAGGATGATCATAGTCCATGACCCGGCAGCGGGGCTGTTGGTCCAGGTGCCGGAGATAGGCCAGGGTATCTGGATCATCCGATTGGTTATTGACGATAACCAGGTGATAATTCTCATAGTCTGTTTTCTCAAAAATACTGTTCAGACAGGTTTTCAGCATTTTATGATTATTTTTTGTGGGGATAATAAGACAGACTGCAGGGCAGGTTTTAATCGGATAGCAAATCCGGTATGTGGTAGGGGCCTCTCCCGGCCTCACCTGAACATCTGGATCAACCTGGGCAAAATAATCTTTCAAGGCCTGGATCCCGGCATCGGTGGTATACTGTTTTTCTTTGGCATTCAGGGCGGTTGAGCCTTTTGCTGCCCGCCAATGATAGAGAATATGGGGAATATGCCGGATATTGTGCTGTGCGGTTTGCAATAGACAGCGCAGCAGAATATCATAATCCTGGCTGCCTTCCAGACCTTTACGGAAACCGTTCACAGAACGAAGCAGCTGTGTTCTGTAAACGCCCAGATGGGATAAATAATTTATGGAAAAAAACAATTCCGGGTTCCAGTCCGGTTTAAAATGCGGATCAAAGCGCTGTCCATGAATATCGATTTTATCTTCATCACTATAAATAATATCTGCATCCGGAAACCGATTCAATTCTTGTGCAACCATGTACAGGGCATGGGGGGCCAGTTTGTCATCATGATCCAGCAATGCTGTGAACTCGCCCGAAACAAGCGCCAGAGCGCTGTTGGAACAAGCAGAGATATGCCCGTTTTCTTTTCGGAATACCACCTTTATCCTGGTATCGATTTTTTTGGCTTTTTCCAGGACAGTGCGGATATACGGCAGAGTAGACGCATCATCTGCAATGCACAATTCCCAGTGGGGATATATCTGATTCTGAACTGATTCAATGGCTGCCATCAACAGACGTTTGGGGGTGTTGTAAACCGGCATGATAACGGAAATCACGGGTGTGTACGGCATCATGGCAATATGGTGTGCCATTTGCATTTTGTCTTCATCACCAGTGCTTTCACAGGTTATTATCCAGTTTTGATAATCCAGGACCGGCCTTTTTGCATTCATCAGCCGCCTGAACGTGGCTGATGTCCCGTTCCGCTGCAGATAACCCATGCCTTTTTGCAACTGCCGGACCACCTGACCCGGATGGCGGATACCTGCAGTTATGAAGGACCATAACTGCCTTGCCATGATATGGGCCGTACCCATTTCACTTATCTTGAGACCGTGGATTTCATATGTGTCTTCCAGCAAATCCAGGCGAAGGCCATACACCGTGTCCGGCAGTCGCACCAGCTGCCGGATACGTCCTTTTGTATTTGAAATCAATCCCACACTGTTATCTGCTGAAAACCCATTGTCATCTGCAATATACAATTCCAGGGTCAGAGGGGCCGCAGGCACAAGGGTACCTGAAATTTCCACCATACCTGAGGGCATGTTTTTCCGCGATGTTGTAATAACAAATGCAGGCCCATTATCAGCAAGCCGTTCGTTACCTTCCTGTTTTTTTGCTGCCGGATGGTTGTTAGGGGTCAGGGTCATCCGGTGGCCCTGGTATCGAAACATCTGATACAATTTTTTGGCCACTGATTTAATTTTTCGGACAGGAGCGGTGAGGCGCCAGCTTGTAGAAGACTGCAGCTGAACCAGGTCTTCATTGAGACGATCCACTTCCTTTTCCAGGGCCGCCAGCTGCAAATCTGCATCCACAATGGTCTGTTTGAGCTTTTCAATGACGGCATCTTTGTCAGCCGGACCGTCCTTCTGAGGGGTGTCACAAGCCATGGCGGGGCCCTTTTTCATAGCCTTGTTTTGTACGATCTTCCTGCTGTATATCCTTGTTTTACAAGCCATGGTGGGGGCCTTTTTCTCTTGATTCGTGGGTCTGTGATCTGCTGTCTGCCCCTGGCGGGTTCTCCGTCAGATACATGGGCCGGCGTTTGACCTCATGATAAATCATGGCAATGTACTGGCCGATAATTCCCATACTGATCATGAGCACGCTTCCCACAAATAACAGCAGCAAGATGACGGTTGCAAATCCTTCCACTGCCTGGCCTGTAACCTTAAGCACAAGGGTGTGAATCCCCATTACAATACTGGCCAAAAACATGATGCCTCCCAGCAGGGTCACAATCTGCATAGGTACAGATGAAAATGAACAAATGGCCAGAATCCCCATTCTGGTCAAGCCTGCCAGGGACCAACCGGTTTTCCCGGTCTTTCGTTTATCCGGAGCAAAAAAAACCCTGTCACTGGAAAACCCCAGCCAGGGAATCAGGCCCCGGAAAAACCGCCGGTTTTCCGGCAGAGCGTTGCAGGCATCCACCACGGTTCTGTCCAGCAGTTTAAAATCAGTATGGTTTTTTAAATCAAATCCTGTAAGCATCTGCATCAAAAAATAAAAAAATGCAGCGGACATACGCTTGATTCTGCCTTCTTTCTGACGTTCCTTCTTTACACCATGCACCACTTTCACCCCAGTGGATTTCCAGACATGGTACATGGACAATATGACATGGGGCGGGTGCTGCAAATCGGCATCCATCACCACAACGGCCCTTCCCCGGCTGGCATGAAGGCCTGCGGACAAAGCAGATTCTTTTCCAAAATTCCGGGTCAGTTTCACAGGTCTGATCCGGACATTGTCTTTTGCCAGCGCAGTTATTTTTTCCCAGGTATCATCAATTGATCCATCATCAACCATCACTATT
>JAABTU010000380.1 GCA_011389715.1 Desulfotignum sp. | reverse complement strand
GCCGGCCGGGTATACAGCCGCCCGGCAATGTGGTGTTTCACGGTGGTGTGGCACCGGGTGCAGGCAAAATCCGCGCCCTCGGCAGCCATGTGGACGTCCAGCATCCGGTTGGGTTTGGCCAGGGACGTGTCCAGGTCTCCGTGCTTGACCCCGTCACCGCCGCCGCCCTTGAAATGGCATTCCCCGCAGTTGCTGCGCTGGGGCAGGGTGATATTCTGGACTGCCTGCTGGATCCCTTTATGGAGGTCATTCACGATTTCCTGAATATCGGGATCGTCATCCCCTTCAAACGCGGCCAGGTCGGCAAAGGTTTCCTTGAAGGGAAACTTTTTGGCGCCGTGGCAGGACAGGCAGTTGACCTCGCCGTCAGTCCCGTCCCATCCGGCATGGCAGCTCAGGCAGCTTTTGTCTTCCATGGCATTGCCGGAAATACAGAAGTTGTTTACCGCATGCCCGGCCTTGCCGTTCATGATACCCTCTTTTTCAGACGGCACCAGCCATGTCCAGTGAATGGTTTCCTTGAACTGCATGGATGCATCGGTGTGACAGGTCAGGCAGGCCCGGGTGATCTGATCGCCGGATGTGAAATCCTGGTTGAGAATCTCGATTTTGGAATGGTCCACCGTGGTCCAGTGCCGGTCGCCTTTGACCGCCTGTTTGGCCAGTTTCATCCCCAGTGCCTCATCATCAGTGGCCGCACCAGCTGGCCCGGCCGCCAGAAGACACAGCACCATCAGGCTGGTGGCGGCATGTCCGAAAAACCATTTGCATCGTCTGAATTCCATAAGGAATGTCTCCGGAAAATTGTCGGCTCAACGCACCGGATACCTGTGACAGCTTCCGGAGCGTTGAGCGGTTTTCAGTTTACCCGCATGTGGCCGGGGAGGGTGAATCTTTGGCAAATTCATAAAAATAGGAGTAGATGTCCAGAATGTCCTGATCTGACAGCTCATCCCACTGGGCCTGGCACCCGAACGCTTCGAAATTGCGGTTTTCAAATACCTGTTTCCATTCGGCCCGGGTCATGTCGGCCGGACTCACCGTTGGGGTGGGGGAGTCCACGCCGCCGTTTTCATGGCAGGCCTTGATCACCTTGCGGTAGGTATATTTGCCTTTGCGGTGGTTGCCGTCCGGGCCGTCATCAGCCAGTGCGGCAAAAACCGGTCCGAAAGTGAAAAGGGTCAGGGTGAAAAAAATGAGCATCTTCTTTATCATGGGTGTCGCTCCTTTGTTTGATTGTTGTTTTTGTAACTGTATCCTACCCTGAAAAATTCCAGGTGTCAAAAATTGATTTGCTGGGTTATTTGGGTGCCTTGATGGTGTAGGTCCCGTCATTTTTAAAACTGATCTGTGCTTCTACATAATAGACGTCCTTGAGTTCAGGTCTGACATCCTTGACCATGTAGTAGGCTTCCCCGCTTCTGGCACCGGTGGAACAGACAAACACCACGGGTTTGTCCGCCGGCAGACCCGGTATCCGGTCTTCGAGTTTCTCCACAGGTATATTGACTGCGCTGTTGAAATGGCCTTTTGCGAATTCATCCGGATCCCGGGTGTCCACCAGCATGATGGATGCCGGATTGTCGGTCAGAATGGTTTGAAACCGTTCCAGGTCGATGGATCCTTCCAGCTCACCGGCTTTCACCGCCACCGTATCAGCGGCCGCGCCAAACTGGTTTTTCCATTCCGGGTACCCCATGGCGAACACGGACACATCCTTGTATCCCATCACCAGGGCTCTGGCCGCGCTTTTGTGACTCAGGCGGCAGTGCAGGCCTCCGCAGTAAAATATGATGGGGGTGTCAAGGCTTCGGGGCAGCTTGCCGGACAATTCATCGAACTGAGAGTCCGGAATGCTGATGGCAGAGGGGATATGGCCTGTATCATACTTGGTTTTCTGTGGCCGGGAATCCACCACCAGGGTCTTGTTTTCGGCGATCCGGGATGCCACATATTCGGCAGACACCGAGGTATAAGCCCCGGGCTGAGCCATCCATTCGGGAAAGCCTTTGGCAAACACCTTGACGTTTTTGTATCCCAGGGTTTCCGCTTTTTTTGCGGACTTGTGGCTGAGTTTGCATTCCAGCCCCCCGCAGTAGAAAATCAGCAGGGCGTTTTTGTCTTTGGGGAGCAGGCCGGTTTTTTTGTCAAATTCCGTGTCCGGAATGCTGATGGCACCCGGGATGTGCCCTTTGATGTACATGGGTTTGTAGGGCCTGGAGTCGATGATCATGACATTGTCCGGCATGGGTACCGACATATGGGCGATGACAAAATCCGCTTCCACGATGTCATGGTGCATCCAGGATTCATCCGCGCCGGCAGTGAGGGCGCCTGCCAGCAGCATCAGACTGGTCCCTAAAACAATGAGCATTTTTTTTACGGTAACAGTTTTCATGGTCTCTCCTGAGTTGGGTTAAAAAATATCATCTTGCGGAATTGTCCGCATCGGTTTCGAAGATTTTTTCTCAATCATGATTGAATAGCAATAGATGTGCCATTGAAAAAATAGACAGCACAAAAGTATTGTAAATCCAGTGTTTACAAGGAAATAAAAGCAACCATCCCAAAAAAGCAGCCAGGGTGAGAAAAACAGGCATGTTGCCTTTTTGTTAATGATGTATTAACTTTATTGTTAATGGTAATTAACAGGAGACACTCATGGAAATTGGAAATCACTGGCGCGACATTATCGATTCGGTCCAGGACGGGATCATTCTGGTGGATGCACAGGGCAATTTTGTGGCAGCCAATCATTCGGCCCAGCTGATGACCGGGTATTCGGAAGACCAGCTCCTCGGCAGATCCTGCCGCATACTCAACTGCACCGGGTGTGACATCAAAGGGACCGGCAAAGGGAAAGACTGGTGCCAGCTGTTTTCCCAGGGCCTGGTCAGAGACAA
>JAABTU010000379.1 GCA_011389715.1 Desulfotignum sp. | reverse complement strand
ACAAAACCCCGATCATCAGGGCATGAAACCTGCTCCCTTTGGGAAAAAGCACGGCATGCCCCTTGTATTTTGCCAGAAGCAGCACAAGAACACCGGCAGCAATGGATCGAATGGTTGCCGCCAGCAGAGGCGGTATGCCCTGGTTGCTGAATTTGATGCTGACCGCGTTACCGCCCCAGATTGCACAGACCAGCACCAGCAGAAGTCCTGCAGACAAAGACAGCTTTCCATTATCAGATCTATTTTGAACAGCCATATCATGTCACCTCCGAGACTATGCAGGAGTAAACCAAAACAGCCGTTTGTGTCAAACAAAATTCCGGAACATCCTGTTGCTTGTCCGCAGGTTTCATCCGGATAAGACAGAAACAGAAGCCATGATTTTTCTGATTTCCGTGATTCTGTCTGCGATGTTCCGGGCGCTTATGATTTCCGTGACCAGACAGACGGTTCTGGCGCCCCTTGCGAGCACCTCCCCTAAATTGTGCCGTTTGATACCGCCGATTGCCACAAACGGAATATCATGGGTTTTTGCCACATATTCAAGGTATCCCAGGCCCACTGCATCACAGACATCCTGTTTGGTTCTGGTGGTAAAGACAGGTCCCACGCCGATATAATCTGCACCGTCTGCAAGGGCCTTTTTGGCCTGATCAGGACTGTGGGTGGAACATCCGATCATCATGCGGGGAACAATTTTTCTTATCTTTTTTACGGGCAGATCATCCTGGCCCTGGTGGATGCCGTCTGCTCCCACCATCATGGCAATACCAAGATGATCATTTACAATAAAAGGCACCCGGGCATCTGCGGTGATTTTCCGAATCTGTTCACACTCTTCAAGCATTTGTCTGCAGGATTTGTCCTGGACCTTTTCCCGGTACTGCAGAATATCGATACCAGCATCCACCATCATTGCCGCCACTTCAACATTGGAACGGCCAAGTGAAAATTTTTCACCAAGAACACCATAGATCCCTTCCGGCAATTGCTTTTTGCGCAGACAGCGGTCTGCTGCGGCTAAAGTGGCCCCGGCATGAGGGGCTGAAAAATCCTTCATTTTTTATTTCCCCATCTGATGTAAAACGATACCGGCCATGACAGCTGCAACCAGGGCAACTTTGGGCGGAAAAAGTGCGTATTTGTCCTGGTCTGATGAAAAATCCCCCACAACATGGCAGTTCGCAAATTTTTTTATTTTGACTGTGTCAAGATCTCTGCCGGCAATGCCCGAGGCTGACACGATTTTTTTATCTGCACCGGCCAGTTTTTCCATCAGCATTTTTTTTAAGTGTGGGTGATCAAACCCTTCCACAACAAGGGGGCAGTCCTGAAAAATCGAGACAACATTTTCCGGTGTAATTTTTTTGTCCGCCCGTTCAATGACCATTTTCGGAAATATGGCATGGAGGTTGGCTTCCAGACTGATGGTTTTTTTACAACCCACCTGGTCCGCCCGGTAAAACTGCCGGTTCAGGTTTGCTGTTTCCACGCAGTCAAAATCCACAATTTTGACCGAAGAAACCTTTGCCTGGGCCAGATGCCGTGCCACATTGGACCCGATTCCCCCGATGCCGGCTATGCCGATTTTCATCTTACAGACTCCCAGTCCTTGAATACCGGCTGAAAACCGCTTTTCCGGATCATCCGGGTGATCTCATCCACACTTCTTGCATCAGTCACTGCAAACTGGACTGTGCTGTCTTCCAGGTTCCGGGCATAGCCGCCCACATCGGTCCTGGAGCCGGCAGAATACCGTGTGGCGCCCAGATGGACCAACCGGTCCCTGAATGCAGCTGATTCCCGTGTGGATATGGTAATTCCCAGGCGGGGCATGAACAGCCGCCAGGCCAGCATGCACTGGACAAATGATATATCCGGAAAACTGTGGCAGAACGCTGTTGCCCCTTCTGCTCTGGTCATCCGGGGCAAAGACAGGGACACTTCCACATCAGGATAGGTCTGCTCCAGATATCTGGCATGCATCCCTGCCATAAACGCCTCGGCCATGGGATTGCCAAGGCCGAACAGGGCACCGATATTAACGGCGCGAAAGCCTGCTTTTGCACCCCGTTCCGGTGTCAGCAGCCGGTAGGCATAATCAGCTTTTTTCCCGCCGGGATGCACCTGTTTATAAATGCTGCGGTCATAGACCTCCTGGTAAACCGTGAGTGAATCCGCACCTGCGGCAACCAGGATGCGGTAATCATCCCCATCCATGGGAAATATCTCAAGGCCGATGGAAGAAAAATGTTTTTTCAGAAGCCTGACGGCGTCTGTGAGATAGGACATGGGCGTTTTGGCAGGGGCCTCACCGGTTAACACCAGAATATGACGGATACCGGTTTTTGCGATTGTCCCGGCTTCCTGATCAATCTGATCCAGTGTCAGCTTTGTGCGGGCAAACCGGGTATGGGCATTGAACCCGCAATAGGTGCACTGGTTGACACAATAATCCGATATGTACAATGGTGCATACAGGCCGATAGTCCGGCCAAAATACTGCCGCGTCAGAAGCCCGGCCTTTTGGGCCATGGGTTCCAGAAAATCCTGTGCACAGGGGGACAAAAGATGCAGAAGATCACGCAAAGCCAGGGTATCCCGGTGCAAAGATCTCTGGACATCCCGGGTGGTGACCTTTTCAAAAAAGTCTTTAAAATCAAATTCTTCCCAGGCTATTACCTGGTCCATAAAAGACATGGTGTCAACTCCTCAAAAATCCGGTCAACGGTGAAGAGGCCTCGGCAAAATCCTGTTCATCCGCCATATCGGCAAGATATGCCATCCGTCCGGCAGCCACGGCCATGGCAAATGCCTTTCCCGCGCTTACAGGATCTGCGCTGGTGGCAATGGCTGTGTTCACCAGCACGGCATCAGCGCCCATTTCCATGGCTTCTGCCGCCTGGGAAGGCCTGCCGATC
>JAABTU010000378.1 GCA_011389715.1 Desulfotignum sp. | reverse complement strand
TTGATTTTTGCCTGAATGGGTTTTTGTTCCAGGATGGCGTTTTCCTGTCCCAGGCGCCAGGCAAAATTGACAAATTCCTTGCCCATGGTGGTGGGGGTTGCCGGCTGACCATGGGTCCGGGACATCATGGGTATTGATTTGTAGGCCAGGGCTTTTTGTTCCATTTGCCCGATACACTGGTTCACCAGGTCTGCAACCAGGTCCCTGCCCTTTTTGAGCATCAGGGCATAGGCTGTGTTGTTGATATCCTCGGATGTACAGGCAAAATGCACCCATTCTTTGACAGGACCCAGACCGGCTGCATCCAGTTTCTGTTTTATGAAATACTCCACTGCCTTGACATCGTGATTGGTGGTCTTTTCAATGGATTTGACCGTTTGTGCATCATGTTCACTGAAATTGTCCACAATGGCATCAGCAGCATCCAGGTTGATTTCCGGAAACCGGGCCAGTTTCAAATCCGTGATAACAAATTTGAGCCACTGGATTTCCACCTGCACCCGGTGCTGTATCAGCCCGTATTCACTGAAAATATCAGCCAGATCAGCTGTCAGGCGGGCATATCTGCCATCCAGGGGACCAATTGCTTTTATGTGTGTCATATCTGCTCCGCAAAAAACCATAAATAGTGATAATTATTTGACATTCAAAGCCGGATTCATTACATTCAACCCTGTTTACCACTGCCATATACCAGACTGCCGGAAAATTAACAATCCAAAACACACGCCCGAACATGGCGGAATACAATATTTTTGGTGATACCAGACACACAGCTGAATCTCAATGCTTGACATCTGCCAGAGTTTTACAGTATTTTACCACACATTTTTATCCAGCATCATGGTTGCAATATCCATGATGATATACTCCAGGAGTAGAATTTTATGGCTTTGACCAAAACGATTATTGCTGAACAGATACAAGAAGAACTCAACATCTCCAGGACAACCGCTTATGAAGTCATGGAAGAATTCCTTGAAATCATAAAGGAAACCATTGAAAGTGGTGAAGATATCATGATCAGCGGCTTTGGAAAATTCTGTGTCAATGAGAAAAAAGAGCGAAAAGGAAGAAACCCGGCAACAGATGAAGAAATGACCTTGCCGGCCCGGCGGGTTGTAACCTTCAAGTGTTCAGGAAAGCTCAGGGATCTCATCAATGCCCGGTATACGGACATGGATCAAAACGATCTTTCCACCTGAGCCAGAAGCAATTTATTGCAGCAGATGAAATATTTGGTAACTGCAGATATTCATGGCAGCATCACCACCTGGCTGACACTCAAGGCCCTGATGAAACCCGAAGACGTCATGGTGATAGCCGGGGATTTGTTTGACACCAGATACGGCCATTTCAGCCACCCTGACTTTGCGCCTCAGGCCATCAGACAGGACCTGTCAGGAACGTACCACAAATTTTATTATGTTTACGGCAATTGCGATGTGCCTTCCTTTTTCCCGGGATATGACCACAGCCTCACCTTTATTGCAGAACACAAAAAAATTTTCCTTCACCATGGCCATCATCGGGGACGAATCTCTTCGGACACAGATATCATCATCCAGGGACATACCCATGTCTGGTGCCTGGAAAAGCACCAGGGCAAAATCTTTTTGAATCCCGGCTCCATCAGCCGGCCCAAAAAAGGGGGGGCAACCTATGGTATCATCGATGACAGATCTGTGTGCATCATGGACCTGAAAACCGGCACCCCCATTGCATCCCTGGATATCTGATCAACCAGGAAAAAAAGCAATGTCAGCCCTGATCACGCGTCACCCTTCCCACCGGACGGATCCGGCTGATTTTTTCCACCCTTGTACTGTTGCTTTGGTCCTGTAACCGGGTCCGGGCCTGGATGCGGTTTTTCAGGGCCATATACCGGACAAACCCCTCATACGGGGAATGGCCCTGGCCAGCAGATTGCCTTCCTGTGCCAGATCCTCTGACAGATCCTATTCCAGTTCCATGGGTACAGCCTGTGCCGGCTCTTGTACCGGCTTTCTGTCCGGAAGCCGTATCGGCGCCCTGCCGCTGCCTGTATTTTGGACCGATTCCCTGCCCTGCCCCCTGTTCAGGTGCTGCTCTGAAACCTGTGCCGGAAAAAAGCGGTTTAAACACCTGTTCAAAACCGGTACCCGGGCCAGCGGGTCTGCTGGTTTCTGCTGATCCTCCGGCATGGGGTCTGCTGCTTTCCGGCCCGCCATGGGGCCTGCTGCATCCTGACGGTCCTGAGCCGGTTTTGGTCTGTGCAGGCCCTGCAGCTCTCCCGGCACCTGCCCGGCTTGCAGCGGCTGTCCCGGCAAAAGCGCCTGTTCTGCGGCCAGGCCGGACCGGGCCTGTCTTTTTCCAGAAGGTTTTTTTCATGCGGTTGACCATGTCTGCAAACCCGGGAGACCGCTTTTTTTCAGGCATATCCCGGACAGGCGAAGCTTTTTCCACACCCCGGGGCAGCAGGGATATCAGCAGGTGATAGGCCTGGTTGATGGCTTTCATCTGCTTTTCCGCCTGGATCACTGCACAGGCATCCTGTGCAAAATGATCCGGGTGGTGCAGCTTGGCCAGTCGTCTGAAAGCGGCTTTTGCATCCTGGCGAGTTGCCCGGCCGGAAAGCTGCAGTATGGCCATTGCCTGTTTCTTGTCCATGGGTCTTCAGGCTTGATCGATCTGGATTATCTGGTTCAGGCGCTTGCAGACTTCGGCAAAAAATGCATCCGGCAATTTTTTCCGGGGATGAACCCTTGCCCTGCGTACCCGCCAGTCAAAGGATTTGGGCTGGTGACAGAGGACATAACTGGTTTTGCCGGCACTTCCCTTTGTTCTGGCTTTCCCGGTGTCAACGGCAAAAGGATTGTCTGCATTGTATTCTGCAGTGGTCATGGGCAGACCGATGACCAGGGATGTTTTGTCGTTGAAATTAC
>JAABTU010000388.1 GCA_011389715.1 Desulfotignum sp. | reverse complement strand
GCTCATGGGCCTGGGCTGCATCCTTGCTGTGCCCGGTGCCTCTTTTGCCGGAACCCGGCTGGCAACCCTGCCTTTGCAGGAACAGGTTTTCATCCGCCTGGCCGGCCGGAACACGGCCCTGGTGCAGGAAAAACGGATGCTCGCCCTGGTTGCGGGTATCAACAAGATCGATTTTTCATGGCAGAATGTTCACATCGATCCTGATGCCGTTTATCTGGATATACTGGCAGATCCTGATGATATCACCCTTTTGTCCGTTGCCCGGCCCCCGGATGCATCCGCACTGGTGTGGGAAATTTACAGCAGCAGGGACACGAATCAGCCGGTTGTCATCTCTTATCTGCTGGCCGGACTGGACAACCTGGTCACCTACACCGCCCTGGCAGATGACGAAGAAAATACCCTGGATCTGGAGGCCCGCCTCATCCTGCGCAATTTTTCAGGAGAAAGTTTTGACAATGCCGCATTCTGGCTCAGCCCGGACACTGTTTTCAACACCCGGCTGCAGCACCGTGAAACCCGGCAGATCCTGTTTTTTGAACAAAAAGACCTGCCCGTGGAAAAGATCTATGACTGGGATGGAAGAACCATGCCCCATGACCCTGAAAACGCTTCCCATGCCCCGGGCATTCCCACGGGATACAAGATCAAAAACACCAGTGATGCAGGGCTGGGTATCTGTGATCTGGTTTCGGGAAAAACCAGAATATTTCAGGAAGACGGCCGGGACGGTACCATATTTTCAGGAGAAGACATGATGCCCTTTGTGCCCAAAGGCGGCACCGCCTTTCTGAAAATCGGCAGCAGCCGGGATATCCTGGTCTTCAAGCGCAGAATCCACAGGGAACAGACAAGGGTCCGGCGCAATAAAAAAGGGGCTGTCCAGGTATTTGACGAGATAATCACCGACCGGTTCATTTTAGAAAACACCAAGGCGGTTCCGGTGACACTGACCCTCACAGACACGATTTTGGGCCAGTGGGAGCCGGTGGAAATGGGCCATGCCTATACCCTCACAGATCATCAGACCCTGGTATTTGATATCCATCTTGATGCAAAAGAAAAAAAATCCATAGATCTGACCTATAAGGTGGTAAACACATTTACCGGCAATTTTGCCCGGTATAACAAGATTGCACCCGGCAACTGAAATGGGGCCGGCCCATAAACCATTTGGGTTGTTGATAGGTTTGGTGCCGGGCATTGCCCCGGCGGGTGCGCTTTTGATAACGCAGACAACGAGGAAACCATGATTGTTCTTAAAGCACTGACTTTTGGCTGGTGTTTACCAGTCCGCCGCATGCTGCGGTTTTTGCCTGTTTCTGTATTCTTGTGTCTGGTCTGTGTTCTGAGTGTTTCAGGAATACTGCCCTGCCAGGTGCTGGCAGATGATTTGGCACAGCCCGCAACAACAACAGACAGCCAGAAAACCGTCTTGGCACCTGCACTGGATGATACCGCACTCAAGGCCGCCATTGCCCAAAGGATCAGGGTGACCCGGGGAGCAAAAGATGAGCGGTACAAACTGTACAGCCCGGACCTGGTGGAGATTGAGGAAACAATTTGCGTCCACATCAGGGGAACCGCTTTTTTTGCAGTCAAACTTAAATTGCATACCCCGGCTGCAGAAGGGGTGGACGAAGTTATCACCCTGATTGTGGATAAAACCGGCACCCTGCAGATTAGTGGGGTGCATGATCTGGCATCAGGGGCCAACCTGATGCTGGAAGCAGTGAACCAGCTGCAGCATGTGGATGTCCGGGATCTGCCGCCGGGTTTTGGGAAAGAAATTTTCACAGGGGACGGTGCCCATGCCGTTACCGCTGTCTCTGATCCTTTCTGCCCCCACTGCCGCAAAGGGTGGGAATATATCAAACTGCACCAGGATCGGCTCAAAACCTTCAGATTGGCCCATTTCCCCCTGAATGCTGCTTCAGAAGCCGCCTGCATGGTCATGGCTGATGCCCATCACCGGCAGTTCAAGGTTTTTGACATTGTTGATTTTGCCTATACCCAGCTGCATTCCGCACCTGACCCCAAAAAAATCCTGGAGCAGTTCATGGATGCGTTTCCAGAACTTACAAAAAACTGGGGGCAGGATCCTGCGTCAGCCCTGGCGCATCTGACACAGACATTCGGGGCTACTGTACGAAGGGAAAGCAGTGCTGCCCAGGCACTGGGGATTAGTTCAACCCCTGTCTTTTTTGTGAATGATACCTATATCAGAGGGTTTCATGCCAAAAAAATGGACAATGCCATGCAGTGAAAACCAGGTCCCGAAAAACGGTGCCCGGCAATAAGCTATCGTATTGACCAGCCCCGGTCATCTACATTGGGATCATAGGGATTAAAGATTTCCACCTCCCCGGTTTTCGGATCGATACGCACCGGTGTATAGTAATAATAGGAAAACCATATACCGATCAGGTTACCTTCATGATCCAGGATATCTGCTGCCCGCATTCTGGTGGCATCAGGATGCAGATCGCTTAAGTTCCTGACTTTCCGATATACCTGTTCCATGTCATCAATCTTAAACCAGAGCCGGGCGTTGAACTGGTATTTCGGGTCTATGCCCACCACAGCATAAGGCAGGCCGGACCTGCCGCTGTAATAATACTGGTAGGCATCAGACAGATTTCTGGTGAGATACTGCTCCTGGATTACAGGATTTGAAACAAGTTTTCCATACGATCCCATACAGCCGGCAATCATAATAACAGCCGCCAGCAGTGCAGCACAGATTCCTTTTGACAGGTGCCTGGCCCCGAATATGTTTTCATGCTGATAAAAACTTCTATCATCATGCCTGTGGTAAAAATTTTTCATATCACTCCTCCTTGATGTTACACCCGGTGATGCTACACCCGCTGTTATTCCCCTTCAAAGGCAACCATGGAAAATACCGGACAGCCCGGTATCTGTTCTCTGCCCTTCAGGTCGGGCAGTTCCACAATAAAAGCGCACTCCACAAGGTCTGCCCCCAGTTTTCTGATCAGTTTCACTGTGGCGCCAACCGTGCCGCCTGTGGCAATCAGGTCATCCACAACCACCACTTTTTCTCCGGGTTTTATGGCATCTTCATGGATTTCAAGGGTGTCGGTACCATACTCCAGGTCATAACTTTCCTGGATGGTTCTGCAGGGCAGTTTGCCGATTTTTCTGACCGGCACAAACCCGATGCCCAGTTTATACGCCAGCACCCCGCCGAAAACAAATCCCCTGGCATCAATGCCCACAATTTTATCAATACCTTTGTTTGTGTACCGCTCAAAAAGCATATCGCAGGAATGTGCAAACGCTTTCGGGTCCTGCATCAATGTGGTCAGGTCCCTGAAAACAACACCTGCTATGGGCCAGTCCGGAATACTTCTGATGGTTTCTTTGAGATTCATTTGCGCTGTGATGCCTCCTGGGTAATTAGTTTACGTTGCAGATATCCATATTACATAGCATTTTCCATTGTCCAGTACAATTACATATCCGTGCTTTCAGATTCCTCTTTTCCCGTTAATACCACCTTGTCGTGCGGAAAAATACCAGTCATTGCAGCAGCATGGCTGTTTTTAACGGCAATCTCCATATATCCTGTGGACGCAGTGAGGACAAAGGGCCGGCCCTCCGGGGCTGATGCATAGTTCTGAAAATACCCGGTAATGACCGTATCATTGACCTGCAAGCAGAACCCCTTGTTCAAAAAGGGCTTAAATTGATCCCAGGTCAGGTTCAATCCGATATTTCCAAAGGTATCGATGTGGCGTACGGTAAGGATCAGCCCATTTTCAAAAGGCGCCGGTTCATCCGTAACCAGGCGTGTCAGGTCCCCGCCAGGATCACCTAAAGCAGAAGGCTGTATGCCTGTGGAAAGATGGGCTGCAACCGGCGCAAAGATATCCCGGCCGTGGAAGGTCGGACTTATACTGGAAAGAAAATACCGGGACCGGGTCAGGTGCACCACATTTTTGATGGTATTACGCC
The DNA here is from genome assembly GCA_011389715.1 of Desulfotignum sp. GTDB lineage: Bacteria > Desulfobacterota > Desulfobacteria > Desulfobacterales > Desulfobacteraceae > Desulfotignum. The sequence continues at coordinate 10,304 of JAABTU010000388.1, read as the reverse complement.
GGGCTGCCTGCCACAGGATGCCGTTATCAGGTCCCACCATGAAATAATCATGGGTTTCCACCAGAACGGCCCTGCGCGATGACCCCACCCCTGGATCCACCACTGCACAGAAAATCGCACCCCTGGGAAAATAATCCATGGCAGTATCCAGCATAAAGGCGCCACAACTGATGTCCTGGGGGGGCACCTTATGGCACAGATCCACAATCACAGCCCCGGGATTGATGGACAGGATCACTCCCTTGAGAATGCCTGTAAAAGGATCAATGTCTCCAAAATCAGTGAGCAGTGCAATGGGCAAGGATCTAAGCTTGTTCATATCCCTCTCCTGATATTTTTTACCACAGTATACCTGCAATTAATGTTAAAATCAGCCGCAAATATGGTAAGATGGGGCCAACCATAAAATAAAACAGATTTTGGAAAAACCAAATAGATTTACAAAGACAAAAGGATACCTGCCAGATGAACATACTCGTGGTGGATGATGAGATAGTAAGCCAGAAAAAAATGGTGAAGATCCTTTCCGGGTTTGGAACCTGTGACGGGGTGAAAACCGGGAAAGCAGCATTGCGCGCCGTAAAAACAGCACTGGAGAGCTGGAAACTCTATAACCTGATTACCCTTGATGTTTCCATGCCTGATATCAGCGGGGTCGAGGTGCTGGACGCAGTCCGGAAAATGGAAACAGACCGGGGCCTTGCAGATGATGAAAAAAGCAAAATTTTAATGGTAACCTCCCACTCGGACATAGAAACCGTGAAGGCATGTGTGGGAAAATGTAACGGATACATCATCAAACCCTTTAACAGGGAAGTCATGACCCAAAAAATCAAAAGAACCGGTTTGATCCGCTGACCAAATCCCGGAAAAGGCTTTTTTGCCATGGCAGTTGAAATCGAAAAAAAGTTTCTGGTGACCACATTACCTGCCGATCTAAGGCCGGGCATTGAGATCTGCCAGGGATATATTCTCAATACACCCGGCAAGGTGGTTCGGGTCCGCATCAAGGGAAATCAGGGGTATCTTACCGTAAAAGGCCGGACCGTGGCAGCAGTGCGGCCGGAATTTGAATATGAAATTTCTGTGTCCGACGCCCGGCAGATGCTGGACCTGTTCTGCGAAACCCCTGTGATAGAAAAATGCCGGCACACGCTTGAACACAAGGGCATAAAGTGGGTCATTGACCGGTTTTACGGGGCCAACCAGGGGCTTGTGGTGGCAGAGGTTGAACTGTCATCCAGGGACCAGATTATTGCACTTCCGCCCTGGGCCGGCAAAGAGGTCACCGAAGATACCCGGTATTATAACGCCAATCTGGTGCATCACCCCTTTTGCTCCTGGCAGAACACATCCCTTTGATTTGAGATTGCAATGCACGCTGATAAGCGCTATACATCCGGATATGCAACAACAGCTGCCTGACACGGCCCCACTGCCCACCGTTAAAAATGAAAAAATGATTACATACTGTTATTGCAGGACAGGGCTAAAAGATCCAGCTTCTGCTGCGCACCCAGGTATAAGCGGTTGCCCCCAGCAGCACCATGCAGAAAATCAGGTGCAGCAGATCCAGGCCAATGACCACCCCATGGGAAAAATAGATGCCGTACAGGTTTTTTACCACCATGAAACAGCCGGTGATAATCAGCCCGCAAAGCGCGGCTATTTTTACCCACGCAGATGCGGAAATCCGGGTGTCTTCCGTTATCTGAAATTTTTTTGTACCGCTGTTTTTGCGGGCAAAATAATAATCGAGTGCCACATAGGCACAAAACCCGATGAGCAATGCGGCCAGGGCATAATGAATGGCATGGGTGAGAAAAAACTGTGCCAGCCATCCCAGCCCCGGTATGTCTGCGATGTAATAGCGTTTGAATATGGGCATCTGGGCAAATCCGCTCAAAGCAATAAAAAACAGGGTCAGACCGTACACCATGCGGCGGCTTTTAAAATGATAAACCATCAGGCCTCCTCTTTCATCTGCCTGTAATATTTTCCAACGGCGGCTGCAGCACCGGCAATTGGTGCAATGACCATGGCAATGGCCAGGTTGGATCCGGCTGCCATGGTATCTTCCACCGGATGCATATGGGGTTTGCCCTTGCCTGTGTCATAGACCAGCTGGTCAAAGGGCACCGGGGACACATAAATGGTATTGGTTCCCCCGTTTTCATCAAGGCCGTAAATATAGCCGTCCATCTCTTTTGCCAGATCCTTTGCCATTTTGATGATATCAGATCTTTTGCCGATGGTCTGAACATCTTCAGGGCAGGCTTCAATACAGGCCGGCTGCTCCCCTTTTTCTATTTTCTGGTAACACCGGTCGCATTTGTACATGACCCCGTTACCGGCAAAGGCTGGTAACAGATCCAGGTAAAGGCCCGTACCTGTCTGGCGCTGGGGGATATCCCAGGGGCAGACATTCTTGCACTTGGATCCACCCAGGCAGATCTGTGCATCAATGCGGGAAAGCCCGTTTTTTTCCTGTTTGGCAGCCCCCCAGGGACACAGCTTGACACAGGGCGGGTTCTGGCAATGCATACACCGCCGGGGAATGGTCAAAGTAATGTTTTCTCCCTCTTTGGTAGTGGCGCTGGCATACTGGATATACAGCCAGTTATACGGGGTCAGGCGGTCTGTAACATCCCGGCGGTCTGACCAGTCTTCCACCGGCACCCGGTCCGGATACATCTTGGGAAATGGTTTTTTGGGATCGGCAAATTTATGGGCATTGGCATCCCGGCAGGCATAAACACATTCTTCACACCCGATGCACCGGCTGATATCGATAAGGGTTACCAGGGGCTCTTGGTCAGCATCCGCAGGTGTTGCAGCCTTCGCAATACTGGTGCCGGCAATGGCTGTGCCGGCCGCAAAAAAAGAGGTTTTTAAAAAATGCCGTCGTGAAATTGGTGAACGCATGGTCATCTCGCTTTTCTTAAATCATTGTGTATCAGCTTTTGACAAAATCCTGAAAACTCATTTTGTCATAGCTTTCGGTTTGAATATATCTGAGTATCTGCAGGAATTGGGATCCGTCAACATAACCGGGAAGACTGCTGATCCTGCTGCCGTCAGGGGCGAGAAACCACATGGTGGGCAACCCCTTTACCTGCCATGTCTGTGACAGTTTCTGATTCTGGTCTGTGTCAACGGAAATACTGACAAAATTTTTCTCCAGATATGCCAGAACCTTTTCATCCAGAAACGTGGTTTTTTTCAACTGGGTGCAATAGGTGCACCACTGGGCGTAAAAATACAGGAACACATTTTTGTCCTGGGTTTTGGCCTGGGCCAGGCCCGGGGTATAGTCTTTCCAGTTGATCCTGTTATTTTGGCCGGCGTTACCGTTCCCCGAATCAGCGTTACCTGTTACCGAAGCAGCCGGTGCCTGTGTTTGCGCAACCTGTTTGTTACCACCAAAATTTTTCTGTTCTGAATTGGTATTAAAAAACAAGAACAAACCTGACAGGGCAATGGTTACCAGTACAATAACCAGTATATTTTCTTTTTTCATCTACACTCCTTTTGCATATCAGGGCCGGGTCCTGTTTTTTTGCTGCAGGCCACCCCAGTTCAAATATTTAAGCAAACATGGTGCCATAGACATGTTTGTATCAATCAATTATTTTATAGAAATTGAAAAATATTGTTTTATCAGTGCATTACATGAAATTGTCCCAAAATATTTTGGTGCATGTCAACAGGTTCCACCTGTTTTGTTTTCCCGGCAGGTGTTAACCGTGTGCATTTTTCAGGGCAATCCCATGTTTTTTCATGCGTTTCCACACCGTTACCCGGGACACCCCCAGCATCTGTGCCGCCCTGGTCTGGTTGCCGTCGCTTTTCTGCAAAGCTTCCACCAGAGCGGCTTTTTCCGATTGTTTGCACGATATTTCCGCGAAAACAACTGGTTCAGGCCGGGAAACCATGGGAGTGGATGTGTCGGGATTATGCTGCAGCAGTTTTCCCGGCAGATGTTCGGTGCCGATACTTTTTTCTTTTGCCAGCACAAAGGCATATTCCACGGCATTGCGCAACTCCCTGATATTGCCTGGCCAGGGATAGGCCACCATGATCCGCATGGCCTGGGGGGTAAACCCGAGAATGTTTTTCTTTGTTTTTTGTGCCAGGATACTGATAAAATGCTGGATGATCAAGGTAATATCATCCTTGCGATGACGCAGTGGCGGACAGGTCAAAGGAAACACATTGATTCTGAAATACAGGTCCTGACGAAATTCCCCCTGGAGTATCATTTGTTCAAGATCCTTGTTTGTGGCGGTGATGATGCGCACGTTAATGGGAATGGACCGGTTGTCCCCCACCCGCTGGATCATCTGTTCCTCCAGCACCCGCAGCAGTTTTACCTGGACTGACAAGGGGATATCCCCGATTTCATCCAGAAAAATCGTGCCCTGGTGGGCTGCTTCAAACCGGCCGATACGGTCATTTGCAGCCCCGGTATACGCCCCTTTCACATGGCCGAACAATTCGCTTTCCAGAATGGTTTCACTCAAAGCCGCACAATTGACCTTGACAAAGGGTTTATCAGCCCGGTTTCCTTTTTCGTGCAGTGCCTTGGCCACCATCTCCTTGCCGGTACCGCTTTCTCCGAGAATAATCACCGGCGTGTCCAGGGAGGCAACCCCCTGGATATGTTCAAAAAGATTCTGCATCACCGGGGTGCGGCCGATAATCCCATGGAACCCGTCATCAATATGGTAAATGCGTTTAATGGTATCCAGTTCATTTTTATAACTGATATTTTCTGAAATATCCTTGAGGGTTTCCACAGCCCCTGTGATCTGTCCAGCATCATTATACAGCACTGTTGCGGTTTTGACGATGGGGATGGTCTGTTTGCGGCTGTCGGTTATCATGCATTTTTTATCCCGGACCAGGCCCTGGGAAAAAAGCATGCACCAGTCTGTTCCTTTTCCAACACCTTTTATCTCACAACCGGTGCAGTTGAGGATCCGGCAGGACCGGCCTATGAGCTGGTCTTCTGTATATCCTGTCATGAGCTGGGCCGAATGGTTGGCAGCAATAAAGTTGCCCTGTTCATCCAGCAGTATAATCCCATCCTGGGCAGAATCTATGATCACCCGCCAGTGTTTTCCAATGTCCATATATTTCTCCTGTTAACAATATCGTTAACCTATACATTAACGCACAATTAACACTTTGGCAACACCAGTCCTTTCACAAAAAATGTTTTTTGCTTTACAAAAACTAAAATAAGTAATAAAAAAAGAATATTACAAAATATTTCTCTGTTTATTTTCCTGGTGGCACACGGGTTGCTATTCTATGGGGGCAGACAAAACCATGGATGCCATGCGGAAAGTTCCGCAAACATAATAAAATCACATGTAAAATAACCATCAACCATTAGGAGAAACCATGAAAATTCATCCATTAAAAAACACGTTTCTTGCCATGGCAGCCTGCCTGATTCTTTTGACCGGCGCCATGATTGCAGGCGCTGCCGAAGACTGGATGTACCATGACATTGTGGAGGCGGATTTTGTCATCGCCCATGTCACCGTACCCATGGCGGACAATGTAATGATCATCGACGCACGGCCTTACAAACCCATGTATTTCAAAGGGCATATCCCGGGAGCGGTCAGTATTCCGTTCACTGATTTTGACAAAAAAACCGATATTCTGCCCAAAGACAAAAATGCCTTGCTCATCTATTACTGCGGGGGTGTGGAATGTAAATTAAGCCACAAATCCGCCAGAAAAGCCGAAAAATTGGGTTATACCAATGTAAAAGTTTTTGCCAAAGGATTTCCGGAATGGATGAACCAGTCCGGGGCCTATGCCGCTGTATCTGCAGAGTATGTGGCTGCAAAAATTGCGGAAAACAAAACCCTGGTGGTGGACGCCCGGCCCCAGAAACCCAAGTACGACAAAGGCCATATTCCCACGGCCATCAGCATTCCCTTTACCCATTTTGATGACCTGTCCGGCAAACTGCCCCGAAGCCTTGAAACCCCCGTTATTTTCTACTGCGGCGGGCTTGAGTGCCGGTTGAGCCACAAAAGTGCTGCCAAGGCCATTGTCATGGGATATAAGGATGTATCCGTGTTTGCTTTAGGATATCCTGAATGGAAAAAGCAATTTGGTGCAGCTGCTGATACCGTGGCAGTCACGGCAGGTGAAATCGAGGGGTCCATTGACCTGGACCGTTTTAAAACCATTATCGCCAACAATCCGGAATCCATCATGCTGATAGACACCCGGGATGCGGATGAATTTGCCAAAGGCCATTTTACGACTGCCGTGAACATCCCGGTGGAAAAACTGGAGCCCAAAATTGCAGGACTGCCAGCAGACAAACCGGTTGTGTTTGTATGTTCCACAGGGGCCAGAAGTGGTGAAGCCTACTACATGGTCAAGGATGTCAGAGAATCATTGACAGATGTGTATTATGTGGAAGCCCAGATCAGCTTCAATTCTGACGGCACCTATACCATCAAAGCCCCAAAATAGACCAAATAAAGCAAAACCTCTTGAAAAACAACATATTGCAAACTACAATAACCAAAATTAAATTAGGAGACATACCATGTATAAGTACCTTACTATCTTTTTCACCCTGGCCATTTTTACCCTGGGATCTTTTCCAGCAGTTTTTGCTGAGGACGGTCCTGACGGCAACAGCCGCAAAGGCAAATACACCTACCGCAAAGTGATAAAGGCATGCCATGAAAGAGGAGAGGTTGATTCTGCTTCACCAAAGGTCAGCCCGGCAGACATGAAACGCTCGGAATGGAAAGAGATCTTTGAAAACAAAAACTTTTCCGCATTTGGGTGCCTGCCGGAATGGGACGCCCTGTCTGACAGTGACATTATGGATATTTATGCTTATTTTTATTCCTCTGCCGCAGATTCTCCCACACCTGCCACCTGTAAATAACTACCAGACTGTTGTCCGGAAAGTGGCATGGCTGCTTTCCGGACATATCCTGTCATTGCAATTTTCGGAGGGATTATGGGAAAAAACATGAAAAGGATGGGTTGGGGCAACAATGCAACACCCGGCTGGATGGCGGCACTGCTTTTTGTGGTTCTGTTTGCCGCGGGACCTGGTTCATCCAGTGTTTTCGCTGCCACAGAGGATGAAGCCCTGGGTATCAAACTGGCCAAACAGGCGGTGCGGTCCGACAAGCACTGGACCACGGTGGACCATTCCAAAATACAGATATTGAACCAGGACTTTTCATCCGGGGACCAGATCACCCAGGCATGTCTTTCCTGCCATACAGATGCAGCCATGCAGTTTGAAGAAACCATCCACTGGACCTGGGAAGTGCCTTCTGAAAAGGAGGGCATCATGAACGGCAAAGCCGGTCATGCTGTCAACAATTTCTGCATTTCCGGCAATGCCATGGAAGACAAGGGCTGTGTGTCATGCCATGCCGGGTGGGACGGCAAGGACGGTCTGGTCAACTGCCTGGCCTGTCACGGAGAACAAAAATTTCCGTTCAAGGAAACCTTTGCAGACCTGGCTGCCTTTGAAGGTGATGATGACCCGGACCTCCAGGAAATTGTAACGGAACTCCATGCTGGTATCAGAAAGGCGGTGGAAAACATCGCTCTGCCCCAGCGAAACAACTGCGGAGAATGCCATTTCAAAGGCGGCGGGGGAGATGGGGTAAAACACGGGGATCTGGATACCTCCCTGGCCAATCCCAACCGGATGCTGGATGTTCACATGGCAGCAGACGGTGCTGATTTTTCCTGCACCAGGTGTCATACCACGGTAAAGCACCACATTGCAGGCAGGCTGTATACACGGCCTGCTGCGGCGGAACGTAAAAGCCTAATCGAAGATGACATGGCCTCCAAAATCACCTGTGAATCCTGTCACAGTGCCTCCCCCCACAGCGCCGTCACAAAGATGAACGACCATACCGACAAGGTGGCCTGCCAGAGCTGTCATATCCCGGAGTTTGCCCGGGTCAACCCCACCAAAATGTGGTGGGACTGGACAACAGCCGGCAAAATGAAGGACGGCAAGCCCTATGAAGTAAAAGGGGAGTTCGGCAAACCTGTCTACAAATCCATTAAAGGTGATTTTGTCTGGGCAAAAAATGTGGTGCCCCAGTATTTCTGGTACAATGGGTCTTTTGACAATATCGGCATAAAAGACAAAATAGATCCCCAGCAGATTGTGGAGGTGAGTCATCCCTTAGGATCGCCCGATGACCCCAATGCGCGGATTCATCCCTTCAAGATCCACCGCGGAAAACAACCTTATGACAAAATCAACAAACAGCTGGTGGCCCCCCTGCTTTCCGGTCCCAAAGGCTTCTGGACCACCTTTGACATGGATGAGGCCATCACCATAGGCAATCAGACCCTGGATGTACCCTATTCCGGTGAATTTGACTATGTGGAAACCACCTATGCCTTTCCCATCACCCATATGGTGGCCCCGGCGGGAAAATCCCTGGACTGCGTCCAATGCCACACCCGGGACAAATCGCGTCTGGCCGGCATCACCGGTATCTACATGCCAGGCCGGGACAAGTTCGCCATTGTCGACACCATTGGCCTGATCGCGGTACTGGGAGCACTTGCAGGGGTGATGCTTCATGGACTGGGCCGCTTTTTCACCCGTAACGGCAGGGAGGAGTAGCATGAACGAGAAAAAAATAACAAAAGTATACCTGTACACCCGGTTCGAACGCTTCTGGCACTGGTTCCAGGCATTGATGATCATCTTTCTCATGATCACCGGTTTCGAGGTTCATGGACTCTATACCCTGACGGGATTCGAAACTGCTGTAGAACTGCACAACTTCATCGGACTGTTCTGGCTGGGTTCCTTTGCCTTCTTTGCCTTCTGGTTGATCATCACCGGTGAATGGAAACAGTATATTCCGACAACCCGGAAACTCTTTGACGTGGCCCTGTACTATGCCTGGGGCATTTTCCACGGCCAGGATCACCCGGTGCAGAAAACACCGGGCGCCAAACACAATCCCCTGCAGCGCCTGGCCTACCTGGGTATCTCCGCCATGCTCCTGCCGGTGCAAATGATCACCGGGCTGTTGTACTACCTGTACAACAGCCTGGGGGATGTCTCTCTGGTACCCATCGCTTTTATTCATACATTGGCCGCTTTTCTGCTGCTCAATTTCCTGATCATTCACATCTACATGACCACCACCGGCCATTCCCTTTTCAGCCACATCAAGGGCATGATCACGGGATGGGAAGAGATTTACGACACCTCAAAATTAGAGGAGTGGGAAACCAAGGCCACCAAAAAAGCCTGAGTTCCGAATCCATGAACGCGTCCCGGCAGATGACCGGGGCGGAAAGGTTCATATGATGCAGGTTCGCTTTGGCCAGATCATTCTCCAGAAAGCTGCAGACGTTATCCGGAGTGTGATCCCGCTGTACCGGCATTTTATGCGGATTGTGGATTATACCGAAGCGGCATCAGTTGGTCTGAACGTAAAGCCAAAACTGCATAAGTTTGTCCATTGTTATCACAAAATTCCACCTCGAAGACATTCTCATCCAGAACCCTCAATGACAGTACCACACGGCTTGCAAAAGCCGATGATACAAATTTGGCTCAATCATCTGTCCATATGATACACTTTATCATATCAAACACAGCAAATACACTTTGCTCAAAAAGATCTGATCTTCCTTCCCCTTCTCGGACAATTTGACGTTCTTAACGCTTCTCATGCCTGATCGATACCATGTAGCAAACATACTTGAAAACCCGAATAAAATTGGCTATAATATATCAGTTTTCAGTATTTTTGGCATGGATCATCACTTTTTTCCATTATGATGGCATATGAATTGCTTTTTCCAATCTGAGATTTGGCTTTAAACACTATATCTGGAGGAATCAATGGATCCGGTTTTTTTGTCCCGACTGCAGTTTGCCGCAGCCACCATGTTCCATTTTCTGTTTGTCCCTTTGACCCTCGGGCTTTCCATTCTTATTGCCTATATGGAAACCAAATATGCCAGGACCGGGAATGAAACCTATCTGCGCATGACCAAATTCTGGGGAAAGCTGTTTTTGATCAATTTCGCTCTGGGGGTGGTCACGGGCATCACCCTGGAATTTCAGTTCGGCACCAACTGGTCAAGATATTCCGCCTATGTGGGGGATATTTTCGGCTCGCTTCTGGCCATTGAGGCATCTGTGGCGTTTTTTCTGGAATCCACCTTTATCGGCATCTGGATCTTCGGATGGAACAAACTGTCTGCCAAAGCCCATGCCGGTGTCATGTGGCTTATTGCCTTTGCCG
>JAABTU010000376.1 GCA_011389715.1 Desulfotignum sp. | reverse complement strand
GCCGGCGCCATTCCCCGGACCCACCATGTTTCTCTCAATGACCTGATCCTGGAAAACGGCCTTAACCGCCGGGCCGTGATATTCATTGGCCAAAATCTGCGGATACCGGTGAAAACGCAACCCGGTGCCATGCCCGGCACCATCCTGGCAGACCAGGCTGATACAAAAAACCCGCCTGCCCCTGACATCCGGCAGGCCGGCACCAGAACCATTGTCAAAAAAGTGGCCAAGCCGGCCCGGGTAAGCCCCCCTGTTTCCCTGCTGGAAGTTGCAGCAACACAAGAACCGCAGGCCGGGGCAGCAGCAACACCTGAAATACCAAAAGAAAAATCCGGTGATGTAGCAGCCCTGCCGGCGCCCGGACCCGAAAGAATCAATCCCCGGGTTGATTCCAGCAACCTGAAGATCCAAAAAATTGTGGCCGGTGACAACCATGCCCGGGTAGGCATTATCCAGGTGGAAGCAGCGGAGACCTTAGGCCACTATGCCGAATGGCTCAAAATCCCCACCAGCCGGATCAGGACACTGAACCGCCTGGCATTTGGCAACCCCATCGCCATCAACCAGACCATAAAAATTCCGTTGACTGCCTCGGATCCGGACAGGTTTGAAGAACAGCGGTTTGAATTTCACCGGGAAATTGAAGAAGATTTTTTTGCCTCGTTTGTGGTCGCAGAAGTGGAAACCTATGAAATCAAATCCGGAGATACCATATGGTCCTTGTGTCTCGGGCAGCTGGAAATTCCGTTCTGGCTTTTGAAAAAATACAATCCCAAAACCGATTTCAATGCCCTTCACCCGGGACATACGCTTAATTATCCGCTGGTTGCAGCCAGGCAGGAAGACCTGATTTTATGATCAGATGCCCAGGCGTTTTTTGATTCCCCGGAACTGGTCATAGGACAGCCCCAGCAGGGCTGCTGCTTTTTTGTGATGAAACCGGGTCCGGGCCAGTGCCTGTTTTATCCGCCAGGATTCCAGGGCCTGGACTGCCTCCTTTAGGGGCATTGTCAGCAGATCCGTGACCCATCTTTCCTGTGTGGGCATTTCCAAAGATGCATCCTGTTCCGGTGTTTCAGGCACCTGTCGCTCTGGCTGGGATTCCGGGAATACCGCTTTCTGCTGCCTGCCGGTATGGTCATGGTTTTTCGTCAGGGTTTTTCGGGTGCCGGCATAGGGATTATCAAACGGGTCAAAAACAATTTCCTGTATGCGGGGGGTGGTACTCTTGTATACCGCCCTTTCGATCACATTTTTCAACTCCCTGACATTGCCGGGCCAGGGATAGGCTGTCAGGGTTTTTCTGGCACGTGTGGTCAGTTCCGGCACCGTTTCCCACCCCAGTTCAAAGGCCATGCGGGAAGCAAAATGGTTGGCCAGCAGCAGGATATCCTCCCTGCGGTACCGCAGGGGCGGCACATAAATGACCTCAAAAGACAGGCGGTCCAGCAGATCCTGTTTAAAGGTCCCTTGCCGGGCCATGGCTGTCAGGTCTGCATTGGTGGCGGCAACAATGCGCACATCCACCCGGACGGGCCGGGAAGATCCCACCCGTTCAAATGTGCCGTATTCCACGGTGCGCAGAATTTTTTCCTGGACCTCCATGGGAATGGTGCCGATCTCATCCAGGAACAATGTGCCGTCTGCTGCCTGCTCAAACCGGCCTTTGTGGCGGGTCCCGGCCCCGGTAAAAGCCCCTTTTTCATACCCGAACAGCTCAGACCCGATAAGGGTGGGGGTCAATGCGGAACAATTAAGTGTCACCAGTGGTTTCTGCCACCGTTTCGATAAAAAGTGAATTCTGGCGGCAGCCAGCTCCTTGCCGGTTCCCCGCTCTCCTATAACCATCACAGACCGCTCGATGGGAGCCACCCGGGAAATCTGCTCCTGAAAGGTGATAAATGCTTCAGACTGCCCCACAGCCCCCTCCATGGATACATGGTGATGCTCCATGGATTTGTCGGAACCTGAATATTCCATGCGGTTGCACCCCTCAAAAATATGGTCAAATATACATTAAAATGGTTATTTTATTTGTTTATTGGTGTAAATTACCACTAATCAGATATTGTGTCAATCCTGGCCAATGCCTGCAACCCCTTGAAACAAAATACCATCCAGTTTTTAATCTGCAGTGGCACATTTTATGCTCTTTCATCTGGCAACTGCAAAAAACAGGGGCCAGACCCCAAACAAATAAGGAGAAGAATCATGGGTATTTTTACACGGTTCAGAGACATTGTCTCTGCCAATATGAACGCCATGCTGGATCGGGCAGAAGACCCGGAAAAGCTCATCAAACTGATGATCCGTGAGATGGAAGATACACTGGTGGAGCTTAAATCCTCCTGCGCCGGCACCATTGCCAACCAGAAAAAAGTGGCCCGCCTCCTGGAAGAGACCCGGGACAAAGAAGCCTTCTGGAACAACAAAGCCGGCCTGGCCGTGTCCAGGGGCAGAGATGATCTGGCCCGGCAGGCCCTGCTGGAAAAAAGACGCTTTGCCCAAAGGTGTGAGGCAGTGGAACAGGAACTGGATGAACTGGGTGACATTGTGGAACAATACAAAGACGACATCCAGGAGCTGGAAAACAAGCTCAAATCCGCCAGGGAAAAACAGCGCATGCTGGTCCAGCGGCATATCCGGGCCCAGCGCAAAAAAAAGGCCCACCAGGAAATCCGGCGCGTGGATTCTGCAGAAGTTGTGCAGAAGTTTGAGGAGATGGAATCCCATATCGAACGGATGGAGGCGGAAGCCGACCTGGTAAATTATGGCAAAAAAACCAGCCTGGAAGAGGCATTTGAAGAACTCAGCGCAGATGAGGACATTGAACGCCAACTGCATGATTTAAAATCCTCCCAAACAGCGCAAAAAGATGATACTAATGCGCTGTAAATTATCCACAGCACAGGGAGGCAGTTTATGATGCATGGTGCGACA
>JAABTU010000375.1 GCA_011389715.1 Desulfotignum sp. | reverse complement strand
CATGGTTTCCGGGGATGACCCGGCAATGACCATGTCTGTGAAATTCATGAAAAACATGTATGGAGAGGGGTTGATATACCGCTGGGCCCGGTAGAACAGAACCGGGTCCAGGCTGGTTGTGCAGGAAAAGGGCAGAGAATACACAGCCTGGAAAATATCGCCTTCCAGGATGTGGTGTTTGATGGTCTTGACCCCGTCCAGGTACTGGTGGTCGGGAACCTGGCAGGCAAGCGCCACAGGCGGTGTTTTCAAAGATTGCGGGGTCCCGGCAGGGGTGTGGATAACGGCCAGCAGGTGTTCAAGGTCCTGACATGCCTGGTCAAAAGCGGTATCCGGGGCTGTATCATCATCCAGATAACAGATCTGCACACAGGTTACGGTCTGCTGGATATTGTCAAAAATGATCATCTGGTCGGGAATGAGAAAATGGGCATAGGGGGTATTTTCCGGCAGGGATACCGGGATATTTTCAAAAAAAGCGACCATTTCATAGGTCACATACCCGGTCAACCCAGTCCAGAACCGGGGAAGTTCCTTTATTTCTGCAGGATCGTATGCCTGGATAATCTGTCTGATCACTGCCAGGGGATTGTTGTTATGGGCAATGGTTGTGCACCGGGCGCGGGAGGTGTTTTTACCGGTGACCAGTTCCACATGATCGGAAAACACCCGCAGGCTGCCGTGGGCGCGTACCCCCAGAAAACTGTATCTGGCCCAGCGCTCTCCGCCCTCAACACTTTCCAGCAGAAAACATGCCGTATCCCTGGCATGAAATTTCTGCAGAAGGGATACCGGGGTGTGGGTATCTGCCAGGATCCGGGTGCACACCGGCACCACATTGCGGGTTCCGGCCAGGTGTGAGAACCTTTCCCTGTCCGGGAATCGGGAGATGATCATGGCAGCCCCCCCGGGGTACAGCCGGGGCCGGGCACCGGTGGAAGGGACAGGGAAAATATAAGGGGCCGGCTGATATGGTGGGACACCATTTTACAGGCCATTGCAATATGTGTCATACAGGTTTGTTTCATAGTGTTTCTGCAGGTCCGGGTTTTGTTGTGGTTACAGGTTGACGCGCAAATTAAACGATTTGTCAAAGGTTGTCAAGACAAATGTTTCTATAAACAGAAACGGTTGTCTTGACACACCATGACCAGCCCCCTGTGCCGGGACAGTTTCCGCATGAACCAAAAAGCATTATTATTCTAACGAGCGAAACCCGCAACCAAGATACGCCGCCTCATTTTCTTGTTTTTTTTTACAGAAACTGAGGAGTAATGCACTAAACCAGACCGCCGAGGGCTACGGTGACGGCCTCGCCGTTGACGCCGCTGGATTCTTCAGATGCCAAAAAGGCGATCACCTCAGCCACCTCCTTGGGTGTCACCACCCGGCCCGCCGGATAAAGGGCCGCCCTTTTTTTCCATACTTCTTCCAGGGTGATACCCTGCTGCGCGGCTTCGGCTCTGGCTGACTTGTCAGCCATGGATGTTTGCACCCATCCGGGAAGCACCGCATTGGATGTCACACCATGGGATCCGGCATCCCGGGCAATCGATCGCATCAGGCCCAGCAGACCGTGTTTGGAGCTGGTATAGGCACTGCCGGCATATTCCGCCTTCTGCCCGGCCGTGGAGCTTGTGAACACAAGCCTGCCATATCCCTGAGTAATCATGTCCCTGACAACGATCCGTGACAGAAAAAACGGGCCGTCCAGGTTGATGCGCATGGTCTCCCGCCAGATATCCGGTGCCTGCTCCCAGATCACCCGCTCATGGGCCGAGCCGATACCGTGATTGCACACCAGAACCGATACCGGCCCCAGACGGTCATGGATTTGCTTGACCGCAAGGGCACATCCGTCAGGGGTGCCCAGGTCCGCTGCAACATAGTCCACTCCCAGGGACTTCAGTTCATTCTCACTGCGTGCAACCGCCATGACCCGTGCACCGCGGGATGACAGCAGTTCAGCCGTCACCCGGCCGATGCCGCGCCCCGCACCCGTTACCAGTGTCACCCGTCCTTTTACTCCCGCCATACTGCACCTCCATCTCCAGGTTTCGTGGCCTTTGTATTGTTCCATGAGAAGGCTTCGTGGTAAAGTTTATTATACATCATTTTCCGGGTCCTGGTCTTTTTCAGTGGATGCGGCATTAATATCAAAGATTTTTTTCCCCTGCACATAGTCTTTGGTGGCATATTGGGAAATTCTCTGAATTTTTGACGACAGTTCTATTATCCGCTGGGTGTGCTTTTTGACAAGCTTGGTCAACTCTTGTCGCCGGGATGGGTCCAGATCTGTATCCCCCAGTTTTTCAATCCCGATAGACACAACCTGCAGCGGGTTGTTCAGTTCGTGGCTCACAGCGCCGGCCATTTCAAGAATGGCCCGCAACTTTTCCTTGTCTTGCTGCTCTTCTGCCATCTGCTTTTGCTGGGTGATGTCCATGAAATATCCCAAGACGGCCCGGGTCCCCTCTTGTTTCACAGCGGTGACCGTTTCCATCACCCATTTGACCCGGCCTGTGCGGTCCACCACACGGAACTCATAAGGGGTAGTCCGCTGCCCGGTGAGCATCTGTTTTGCGCTGTCCCGGACATGGGCCCTGTAATCCGCATGAACCAGGTCCAGAGAGGGCATGCCGGTCAGTGCCTCTCTTGTATAGCCGGTAATCCTGCAGAATTCGGGATTCACATACCTGAAACGCCCCTGCTGCACGATGTAGCTGCCGATCAGGGCACTGTTGCGGCTGTGTTCGAGTTCTTCTTGTGCCTGTTTTTTTTGTGTGTTGTCCCGGATGAATCCTTCGATGGCCACTGCCCGGTTCCGGCTGTCTCTGACCACTGACCACCGGTCATGCATCCACCGGGTGGTTCCGTCAGAACCGATATAACGGTATTCAACATCACCCCGGGTTTCACCGGCTGCCAGGGTGCGCTGCCGT
>JAABTU010000374.1 GCA_011389715.1 Desulfotignum sp. | reverse complement strand
GTGTGATGTCGGAGGCAGATTGATAACCATTCTTTTTCAGGATGTCTTCCTGGCAGCTGTTCCTCAGCGTTGCGCCTTCCTGAACCAGAATTCTTTCGTATATTATCAACCGGCTGCCCCGCTTTCCGGCAGCAGTTGGATAAAATTGTACAAATTCAAGATCCTGCAGGATGGCTCCGGCATTAAAAGCCAGAATCTGACCGTCCCCGGTAATACCGGGAGCATTGTTTGTATTCAAGAAAACATGACCATATCCACCGGTGCAGAGGATAACGGTTTTGGCCTGGCAGGCAAAAAATTTACCATCTTTTGATATCGCCGTAATACCGCAAACCACATCATCATGCACTATCAAAGATGTGACAAAAAAATTTTCCATAAAACGAACACCAGACTCTTTTGCTTTTTTTATTAAAGGTATGACTATATCACTGCCTTTCCAATTTTTTCCAAATAAATGTCTTGCATGACTGTGTCCTGGTATGGTGGTGACAATCGGGTTGCCCGATTCATTCAGTGCAAACTCAACCCCCCATTGCTGAAGTGTTGCCGATTCTTTAGAAATGGTCTGTGTGAACGTTTTAACCATATCCGGGTTATTGATGTACCGGCCGCCCTCAATGGTATCTTTTGAGTGGATTTCAGAATTATCCTCAGCCATCCCCCAGCCGGTTGAAGCAACAATGGCCTTTGACAGGTATGTGTTGGTGGCACAACCAATTCGAGCTTTGGATATCATCAACACATCAGCACCGACAGTTGCTGCTTCGATCGCAGCTCTCAAACCAGCACCACCACTGCCAATAACCAGTACATCACATTTTGTTTTCCCTTGCGTTTTCAACATCAGTCTTCTCCTTGATTCCATATTTCCGATTCTGTTCCGTTTTTGGCGTGAATGCCCCGCCTTAAATCCGTGCACCCTCAGGAGACGTCGCATTGAACGACTTGGAAAAATAGACTTCAGGTTCTTTTCGGATACCACAATTTTCAAACAGCCATGCAGCCTTTTTTTTGATGGGGCTGTCTTTTAGGGTCCGCGCAGACTGGGGACAGGCCCTGATGCATGCGCAACAAAAAATGCAGGTTTCATCCAGGGTTGAATATTGTGCAGATTCATCAATGGCTTGCTTTGGGCAGATGGAGACACATGTCCCACAGCTATCACAATCCTCATTGATTTCAATAAATTGAAACGCAGTATCGCCCATACCGTCCCGGTACGGATAATTTCCCGGCACACTCACCGGTGTAATCATTTCAGTTTTTGGGCACTGATCTAACATGCTGGAGATCCTGTTACCATATTGAAATGCTTTTTTTAAATCATTTTCATCAGGACGGCTGCGTGCAATCGGAAATTCCTGGTTCGAAAAAGAATGCTCTCCGATAAAAGCACCTCCAGAGACCGGTATGAACCCGCAGTTAATTGCCAAATCACGCAGTTCAAGAAGGGCGTCATCATATTCCCTGTTTCCGTATAAAACAACCAGGATAGCCGGTTGACCCAAGCCCTTGATTTTCTCAAGGCTAACAACAGCATCTTTGGGTATGCGGCCGGCATATACCGGGGAGCCGATTATAACCGGCCCCTGCCGGATGTCATAAGCATCTTTCAAGCGAGTGCTGGGTTTTGTAAAGTCGATCACAGATGCCACCGGTATATTCATTCCCCTGGCAACTTCCTCCAATATAGTTTGGGTGGTCCGGGTTGGGCTGAAATAGACGAGTGTTAAAAGTTCTGACTGTTTAGGCATAACTGCTCTCCTTATATGAACCAAAGGCAACCAGGTCGAAGCCTGATCTGGAGGATGTTACATTTTTTTGTTTTTAAAAAAATCCCTTACAAAAGCAATATGGGTGTTCATGGATAGATATGCATTATGCGGGTCCCGGGATTTGATGGCGTCCAGAATCGCCCGGTGCTGCGTTAATATTTTTTGAATATTTTTTGGATCTTCATATAAGCTGGTCAGATTTTCTCTGATACCATGGAAAAGGTAGTCATAAAAATTGCGCATTATAAGGATGTGCAGCGGATTTTTTGCGGCATAGGCAATGGCCATATGAAATGCTGTATCAGCTTCTGTGCCTAACCGGCCGGATTTCACTTCATGCTGCATTTCATCTATGCTCTGGGCCAGGGCGGTGATATCGGTTTCATCCGCCCGCTGGGCAGCCAGGGAAGCGGCATTACATTCCAGGCCCAACCGCACCTCAAGCAGGTCAACCAGGGAAGCGGACTGGGCTTTCATGGCTTTGGCCAATGGATTTTCCTGCACCGCTTCCATGGGTTTTACAAAGGTGCCCTGTCCCTGCTTCTGGGTAATCAGGCCCATGGTGACCAAACGTTGGATGGCATCCCTGATAGTGGTGCGGGAAACATTCATGCCCTGGGCCAGTTCCCGCTCCGTCATCAGTTTCTCACCTGGTTTGAGTTTCCCCCTGTAAATGAGTTCCCGGATCTGATCAAAGACCTGATCTGATATACGTTTGGGTTTTATGGGTTTTATGGGTATAGTCATAATCCTGTGCTACATGCCGGTCCAATTTTTATGGTCAAGATTCAAACTTTAAATTATTTATTATTCCATTCATTTTATCAAGGGTTTTTTTAATCATATCCTAATAGGTCAATACCATTCCGCCGTCAAACAAAAGATCCCCGCCCACCAGATATTTTGAAAAACGGGAGAATCCGAATACAAACAGATTGGCCACTTCCACTGGTGACATCATTTCCTTGATCCGGGAGGTCCCCTTCATGACATCAGAGATCACCTGTTCCTGCGTGATTCCACGTTGTTCAGCCTGGGCTGCCAACTGATTCAGGGTCAGAGGGGTTTTGACAAATCCGGTACTGATGGTGAATGACCTGATCTTGCCCTCTCCTTCGGCAGAGATGGACTGGCTTAAGCCCCGCAGCCCGAATTTGGTGATATTG
>JAABTU010000373.1 GCA_011389715.1 Desulfotignum sp. | reverse complement strand
TCCACGGAAGAAGATCCGCCGGGCCTGCAGTTTATGGCCCCTTATACGGCCACGGCCATGGCAGAGCATTTCATGCATCAGGGAAAAGATGTCCTCATCGTATATGATGATCTGACCCGCCATGCCCGGGCCTATCGCGAGTTATCCCTGCTGCTGCGCCGGCCCCCGGGCAGGGAAGCCTATCCCGGTGATATTTTTTATATCCATGCCCGCCTGCTGGAACGGTCCACGCATCTGATTGAAGACAATGGGGGGGGCTCTTTGACCGCCCTGCCCATCATTGAAACCGAAGCACAAAATATTTCCGCATACATTCCCACCAACCTGATTTCCATCACCGACGGGCAGATTTATCTGTCACCGCTGTTTTTCAGAGAAGGCATACTGCCGGCCGTGGATGTGGGAAAATCCGTATCCCGCGTGGGGGGCAAAGCCCAGCTGCCGGCCTACCGAACCGTTGCCGGAGACCTGCGCCTGACCTATTCCCAGTTTGAAGAACTGGAATCATTTTCCCGTTTTGGTGCCCGACTGGATGAAGAAACCCAGACAAAACTGTCCCGGGGGCGAAGGATACGCGAAATCTTGAAGCAATACCGGTATTCCCCTCTGCCGGCAGCGGATCAGATTGCGGTGTTGATTGCTTTGACCCATGGGGTATTGGATGATATTTCACTGGCTGATATTTCCCAGGCCCAGAAAAACATACGCAAGGCTGCCAATACCGACCACCAAGCGGTGATGGAGAAGATCGCCGCAGGGGAGAAAATTGATGAAAAAGCCATTGACACCCTTGTTCAGGCAGCGCGAAATGCCGTAAAATCAATCACGAAAGAATCCCCTGATGCAGACCCTGGCGCAGCTTAAACGCAGGATAGACAGTACCGGTGATCTGCATTCGGTGGTACGGACCATGAAGTCGCTGGCAGCAGTGAATATCCGTCAGTATGAAGAGGCATCCCGGTCGCTTGTGGACTATGCCCACATCCTTGATATGGCGCTGGGTATTGTGCTGCGCCATGATCCGGATACCCGGCTGTATACCCGGCGTTCTGCCAGAAAAAAACCCGGGGCCGTCATATTCGGATCAGACCAGGGCATGTGCGGATCCCTCAACGAACAGGTGACATCCCATGCCCTGGACCAACTGAGGCAAACCGACAGGGATGCAGGGCAGATGTCGGTGGTATGTGTGGGCATGAGGGCAGGGGGGCTGCTGGAAGATGCCGGCATCGATTGCGATGAAATAAGGGAGCTGCCCGGTTCCGTGCATACCATCACCCCCCATGTGGGAGAAATTTTGATGGCCATTGACACCTGGCAGGCCAAAACAGATGTGGACCATGTGCTGCTGTTTTATGCCCGGCCCAAATCCGCTGCCGGATACACCCCCCATACGGTAAACCTGCTGCCCATCGATGCCCGGTGGATGGCACAGCACCGCTATCGCACCTGGGATTCTAAAAGCCTGCCCATGTTCACCATGGAACCCGGCCGGCTGCTGTCCAGACTGATCCAGGAATATCTTTTTATCAGCATATTCAGAGCCTTTGTGGAATCTCTGGCCAGTGAAAATGCGGCCCGTCTGGCAGCCATGCAGGGGGCCCAGAAAAATATTGAAGAATTGATGGACGACCTTGAAAGCCAGTACAACCAGCTGCGCCAGATGTCCATTACAGAAGAATTGCTGGATATTGTTTCAGGATTTGAAGCACTGGGTCAAGACACCAGGTAGATGACAGGCAGGATCAGCCACCAGACAGGCAATCACGCACTTTGGCGATGAGCTCGTCCGAGGGCACCGTCTTGTTGAGAAAGACAGATGCCCCGGCGTGATACATGGCATTGATCACTTTTTTGTCACTGTGCATGGAAAGCGCGATCACTTTGATATGGGGTTTTTTGAATAGAATCTGCCGGGTGGCATCTATGCCGTTGGTTTCGCCGAGGTTCACATCCATGATAACCACATCCGGTTCCAGCTTTTGCGCCAAATCAATGGCCGTGTCTGCATCTGCCGCCTCACCCAGGACCTCAAAGCCCGGTTCCATCCCCAGCAGACCCACAAGCCCTTCGCGCAGCAGTTTGTGGTCGTCTACGATGAGAATGCCGATGCTGTCTTTTGGATTGCGGTCCGATATCGCGGCCTGGTCTTCTGCCCGTCTATTGTATCCGGGTCCGGTGGTGACGGCGTCATCGGTTTTTTCGGCCGGCGCTGTCAGGGTAACCGTGGTTCCCTGACCCGGTGCTGATGCAATCTTCATCCGGCCGCCAATATCTTTCAACCGTTCCTCGATACTGAACAGTCCCAGAGAAGCGGTATTGTCTTGTGTTTCCACAAATGCATCCGGATCAAATCCATTGCCGTTGTCTGACACTATGATTTTTATCTTCTGATCTTTTGTTCGTTCAATGGATAAACCCGCCTGTTTTTCTCCTGAATGTTTGACCACATTGAACAGCAGTTCTTTTGTGCACTGGAAAAGCAGAAAACAGGTGTTTTCCGCAACCGGATCGATGGTGTCATCTATCCAGCATTTCAGTGTAAAGCCAAACTTTTTTTTCATATAGGTGACTAGCCAGTTTGCGCCCCCGGCCAGGCCGTCGTTCAATATGGCGGAAGGAGAAAGATCCACAGTAAGAGAGCGAAGTTCCGCCAGCGTTTCCTCCAGGATACCTTCTACTTTATGGGCGGTTTTATGGATTGCGTCAAGATCGTTTTTGCGGTGAATATCCCACAAGTGCATGCGTGCGCCCACAACCAGCGGCTGAATATGGTCATGGAGAACAGCGGCCAGGCGGTTACGTTCCTTTTGCTCCACCTGGCCGAGTTTGTTGGCCAGCTCCCGCATCCGCTCCGTCTGGATCTGGATTTTGGCTGTGCGGTCCCGGACGCGTTGTTCAAGCAGGTCATTGATTTTTTCTATGGTATGTTCATGCTGTTTCTGCGCTGAAATATCTTTTGCAATAC
>JAABTU010000372.1 GCA_011389715.1 Desulfotignum sp. | reverse complement strand
GAATCCGATATCTGCACTGGGCGCTGCCGGCCCGATGCATCCGGGGGCCCCAGTTCATTTTTTACACACACCACCTGTGTGACCCGCCCGTCATGGCTTTTCAGCCCCACAGGATGGGCCAGATCCAGAATGGTGATCCCTTCTTCCAAAGCCCCGTCTATCTCCTCTGCATAGGCGGGCATCTGTTTTCTGGTCCGCCGGTACAAAAGGGTCACCTTGCATCCGGGGATTCTTGCTGCGCACCTGGCCGCATCCACCGCCACATTGCCGCCCCCCACCACAACGGTATGGCCGTGACACCCGGTATCCTGCCCCAGGTTGGTCTGTTTCAAAAATGTTACCGCATCCATGACCCCTTCCAGGCTGTCTTCTCCTGCAATCCCCAGCTTCAGGGAGCGGTGGGCACCCATGGCCAGGTATATGGAGTCAAAGCCCTGGTTTTTAAGACCGGGGATATCCATATCTTTTCCCAGACAGGCATTGGTTTGCAGGGTAATCCCATGATCCAGGATATACTTAATCTCTTTGTCCAGCACATCCCTGGGCAGGCGGTAAGCAGGAATACCGGTCCTGAGCATGCCCCCTGCCTGGCCTGATGCCTCAAATACCGTTACCTGATACCCGCTACGCCGCAGAAAATAGGCAGCTGTCAAGCCGGCCGGACCAGCCCCGATCACGGCAATTTTTTCTTTTCTTTCCTGGATATCAGGCACTGCCCACCGACTTTTTCCTGCCATGTCCGCGGCAAACCGTTTGAGCTGGCGAATGGCAACAGGATCATCCTTTTCCCCTCTTGTACAGGCCTTTTCACAGGGATGGGGACAGACCCGGCCCAGCACCCCTGGAAACGGGGCTTTTTCCATGACCAATGCCAGGGCCCGGTCATATTGTTCCTGTCCCACCATCTGGACATACCCCTGGACATTGATGCCGGCCGGACAGGTCCGGGTACAGGGGGCCGGCCCCTGTTTTTCAATCTGAAATGTAATGGGAATGGCCTGGGGAAAACTTCTGCCAATGGCTTTGCGGTCTGCCATGCCCATGTCCCAGGCATTGGGAATGGATACCGGGCAGACCGTGGCGCATTCACCGCACCCGGTACACAGATCCGCGTTAATATATCTGGTTTTTTTTGTGATCTCCAGCGTATAATTTCCCACAAACCCGGAAACATGGGTCACCCGACTGAAGGTGAGCAGATCAATATTGGGATTCTGTGCCACCTCCACCATCTTCGGGGTTCCGATACAGGCGGCGCAGTCAAGGGTGGGAAAGGTTTTGTCAAACTGGAGCATGTGTCCGCCAATGGTGCTGTCCTTTTCAATAAGATGCACCTGCCGGCCGGAATTGCCGATATCTATGGCTGCCTGCATCCCGGCAATCCCCCCGCCGATAACCGCCACATCCGGATGAACCGGAGAAAGTCCCGGGATAAGCGGCTGGTGAAAACACACCCGGCTGACGGCAGCCGCCACCAGATGCCGGGCCTTGCGGGTGGCACGGTCCCTGTCTTTTGTCACCCAGGACACCTGTTCCCGCACCGAAGCCATATGGAAATAATAGGGATTGAGCCCTGACCTGCGGCAGGTTTCCATAAAGGTCTTTCCGTGCAGTCTCGGGGAGCACGATGCCACCACCACGCGGTTGAGGCTGTGTTTTTGAATATCTTCTTCAATCATGTTCTGGCCGGGTTCAGAACACATGAATTTATAATCTCTTGATACCACAACATGTTTCAGAGATCCGGCCCAGTTGCTTACATCCGCCACATCAACCCTGCCTGCGATATTGACCCCGCAGTGACAGATATACACCCCCAGGCGCAGCCCTGTGTCTTCACCCATGATCTTTCCTTTGTGTAATATTGGTGGTGTTGATTTCATTTACACCGGGATCCCCGTCTGCCGGAGGCAGTTTGATGGTAAAACAGGTCCCCTGCCCTGGTTCACTTTCCACAGTGATTGTCCCTTTATGGTGTTCAATAATTCCGTACACTGTGGACAAACCCAGACCCACGCCATGGCCGTCTTTTTTGGTGGTGAAAAACGGTTCAAAAATATAGGGCAGATCAGTGGATGAAATCCCTTTGCCGTTATCTGCAACCCGGATATGCACCAGTTCTTCTGCAGGATCAAAATATCCTTCCACCTGAATACGGCCGGAGGTTCGGACAGATGTTTCCGACCCGGGCCTGCTGTCGGAAACATTTTCTGCATCAGCAGCTGTATTTCCAGCAACAGGCCCGGGCATATCAGCAACACCGCCAACCGTATCCAGTGCGTCCAATACGTCCAACGCATCTATGGCATTGAAAATCAGGTTGATCAGGCATTGCTGGAGCTGGTTAAAATCCCCGAGAACTTTGGGGGTCATGGAAGCGCAGGATTTTTCCAGATGGATGTTGGAGAGTTGCAGTTTATGGCTGCACAGCAAAAGGCTGTAATCGATCAGTTCACAGATATCCACAGGAACGGATGTCAGCTGTGATTTTCTAGAAAACTGCAGCAGCCCGGAGACAAGATCGGAGCAGCGCTGTGTTTCCTTTTCAATGATGGCAAGATAGGAGGAGAACCGCTTTTTTTTAGACGTATCCCATTCCGGCTGGTCTGCCAGCCGGATCATCAGGCGTATATAGTTTAAAATCCCGGAAAGGGGGTTGTTGATCTCATGCACCATACTGGCCGCCAGACGGCCTAGGGACATCATTTTTTCCTGGTGCAGGATTTTTTCCTGATTCAAAACGGTCTGTTCCAGCAGTCGGGTGTAATCCGCCAGTTCCTGCCTGTCTCTGTAACGCTGCATGGCCCGTTTCAGGGCCATATGAAGGGTGGCATCATCCACCGGCTTGGTGATGAAATCCGATGCATCATGCTGCAGGGCGGTAACCGCTTTTTTTATGTCGGCAAATCCAGTGGTGATGATCACCTGGGTTTCCGGCCGGATCTGTTTGGCCTTTTCCAGCACATCAAGCCCG
>JAABTU010000371.1 GCA_011389715.1 Desulfotignum sp. | reverse complement strand
CCAGAAAAGTTTGAAAAAATGCAAATTTGAGCTGAATTTGAGTATAAGACACCCGTAATCCCTTAACCCACAGGAACTTGATCTTGAAATCAACAGTGCATTCTTGACAATTTGTGCACACCTCATTACACTCTTTACACAAAAAAAATATAAACAAAAAGGTAAGTGCTCAGGTTTGTATACTTCATTTTACAATTTGTCTAAAAAACCCTTTCAGATCAGTTCAGATCCGGGGTTTATGTGGTTTGGTGAAAAGCATAAAGAAGCCATGGCAACACTGGAATACGGAATCCTGGATAACAAGGGGTTTCTTCTGCTTACCGGTGATGTGGGGACAGGCAAAACCACATTGATCAATGCGTTGCTTCAGCGTCTGGGCCAGGATGTTATCTGTACGACGGTTCCTGATCCCGGCCTGGAGAAAATGGATTTTTTCAATTATATTGCCACAGGTTTTGGCATTGACAAGGAGTTTCAATCCAAAGGGGTATTTCTGGCCTATTTTAAACGGTTTCTGGTCCAGGCCAGTGAAGCCGGTAAAAAAGTGCTGCTGATTATTGATGAGGCCCAGCTGCTTACCCAGGAACTGCTTGAAGAGATCCGGCTGCTGTCCAACATTGAAAAAAGCGATGCCAAACTGATCAATATTTTTTTTGTGGGGCAGAATGAATTTAATGAAATTTTGAACAGGGAGCAGAATCGGGCAGTACGTCAGCGGTTGACGCTTAATTATAACATTGACCCGTTAACTCCTGATGAAACAGCTGATTACATAAAATACCGCCTCACAGTGGCTGGAGCCGATCATGCAATTTTCGATGATGCGGCAACCCAGGAAATTTTCATTTATTCCGGGGGATTTCCCAGAAGAATCAACGTCATCTGTGATCACTGCCTGCTGTCCGGATATGTCCAGGATAAAAATATAATTGACAGGAACATTGTCAGAGAATGTGCAAAGGAACTGAAGATTCCTGTTCATGTCAAAAACAGGGATATTGACGATTTTGCAGCGTCCTATGAAAAAGGATCTGCCCATTCCTCCCCACCTGTTGTTCCTCCTGAAAAAACACACCGGAAAACCAGAGAAAAGCGGCCCAAAATAAGATCTGTGACAGCTACCCTGATTATTCTTTTTTTTATGGCAGCCCTTGTGGCTGGTTACTTAGCATTTCCAGCAGCGTATCAACTTGCCTGGAATAGGGCTGGCAGTCGTTTTGTTTCACTCAGACACCAGATACGGGAGATGATGCCGGAATCATATGCAGCTTTTTTTTCAGATGACACCGGAAAAAAAACCATTACCGAGACCTCTGATCCTGTGGAAAAACAGGTGTCTGCAAATCAAATGACAAATGGTTTCCAGATGCCGGCCAAACCTGAAGAAGATATTGAAAATAATATGCAGACACGGAATACTGCTCCCCAGATATTTGATATTCCAAAAGAAAATGCATCCAGTACTGCCATATCATTTAATGAGCAGGCTTTGCCTGATACCCCCCGGCATCAGGAAGCACTGCCAAAACAGCACAAGAGCCAATTATCAGCGGCAGCAGAACTGCAACCTGCAACCTTAGTGGAACCAGTAAAAGAGATACCGCCTTTACCTGAAGATAAAGTGGTGATCCGGTTTAAATACAACACCAATGATTTTACTGATGCAGGATATGCTGAACTGGCTGCTTATGCCGACATTCTGGCCATGTACCCGGATGTTGAAATTGAGGTTACAGGGTATACCGATTCAGAAGGATACCAGCCCTACAACCAAAAATTGTCGGAATTTCGGGCGAACATTGTGGGCAGCTTTCTGCTTGGAAAGGGTATCAAGCCCCACCAGATGGAAATCAGGGGTATGGGCAGTGAAAATCCCATGGAAACCAATGATACTTCCTGGGGCCGTATGATGAACCGGCGTGTGGAGATTGAAGTAAAGAAATCAGATAAACGATGAAAATTCCTGATCTTCAGGAAAATGCCCGGCAAGTTCATTAGATAACAATACCATCACCACAACGGTGTGCGCAAACCCATCCGGACAGGCACAAAAAATCCATGGCGGTGACCGCACCCCTGTTCATGATCATCTGCACCATGATAGCAAGATCATGCCCATTTCCAAAACATTCTCAAAAAAAGTGTTGCAATTTTTCAACAAACATGTCAGAACATCATAAAATGCAGTTCCTGACAAAATGTTTTATGAAAAAGGAAAGCAGCATGGCTGATAATAGAGTAGACCGCCTGATCCAGCGCATAGCAGATGCCACCGGCATCAGCTCCCAGTCTGAACTGGCAAGGGCGCTTGATATTAACCGCTCAGGCATCACCCATGCCCGCAACAACAACCATATACCCGAAAAATGGGTAATCAAGCTGTACCGGCGCTTCGGGTTGAATCCAGGATGGATAGAATCAGGAACAGGACCGGTATTTCTGCATGCACAATCAGGTGATGATACAGATTTCAGGCATATTCCCAAGGTGGCTGCCCGTTTGTCTGCCGGTTCTGGATCATTTGACTGTGATGCACAGGTGTCTGAATATCTGGCATTTTCTGCTGCCTGGCTGGGCAAAAAAGGATCATCCAGAAGCATGGTGGCCATGGAGGTGTTCGGCCATTCCATGGAACCGGTTATCAAAGAAGGGGATACCGTGCTCATTGACCAGTCCCAGACACAGATTCTGGCCGGGGTCATTTATGCTGTGGGGGTGGATGACACTATTCTGGTCAAGCGGCTGGAAAAACATCCGGACAAACTGGTTCTGTGCAGTGACAACACGGATTTTTCCCCTATTTATCTGGAAAAAGATGAATGCGAAAAAGTGCGCATTCTGGGCAAGGTTATCTGGAGCTGCAGGGAATACCGGTAAAAAATGTTAGTGCCGGGGTACAGGTCCCGGCTTTTTTTTGGGGTGGTTGTTTAGTTTTTTCAACAAAAGATGAAAAAAAGCACCAATATAATTTTGA
>JAABTU010000370.1 GCA_011389715.1 Desulfotignum sp. | reverse complement strand
GAAGACATCTTTTTTGATCAAACTGCCGGAAGCCACCACAGACCGAACTTCAGAAACAATCCTGTCATTTCCGAATTTTCGCCAGAAACGCATTCCCTTGGGCTGTATCAGCTTCATTTCCCCGGCAAAATGCTGTTCTTTTTTATTGGGGGCCATCAAACCTGTTTTCTTCCGGAATGCAATATCATGATCTGCCATGGCATCATATGCCGCCAGAAGCTGCGCAACCATATCAGGTGCCGGGAAGCTGTCGTGGTCCAGCAGCAGAATCCATTCATAGCCCGATTGCAGGGCAATATCCACCCCCTGGTTCTGGGCCGCGCCAATGCCTTTGTTCTCTTTGTTGTAAATAACTTCCAACCTGTCTGGATAGCAAGATTGCAGCGATTCGAGCATCAAAAGCGTCTCCGGACCGGATCCATTATCCACAATAATCACCCGGGCTACCTGCAGTACAATTGCCTTAAAATTGGCAACATATCTGTTTTTAATGTTCCATGTAACAACAATGGCACATACCTTCTGCCCACAAACCTGTTTCATTGGTTTTTTCGGTGAAATACAAGTTTTCCCAGCAGGGATTTGATACCTGAAAATTCTTTTTTTTCAGTGGTGCTGTTTTTTTGTCGGCTGTTTTCAAGGTTTTTTTCATCCGGGTAGAACATGGAAAAAATGCTGTTTTTTCTGATGTGGCCTGCGGGGTGTACACAAAACCCTTCCGCATGGGTTATGGTATCTGACAGTGTCAGGCTCCTGAACCGGTTCAGTGCCATACAGATATCTTCATAATTCTTTTCTGCCAGCTGGCTTTCATACACCTGCAGGGCCTTTTGCTTTCTGTCACGTACAGACGTTATATCCACAAGCGTGTTAACGATCAGGGGCTGACTGATTTCATAAAAAGCCGCGTCACAGGCACATGGCTGATGATGAAGCGCTGATTTAAACAAAAAAGCGGTAGCCCGGTGATCAGGATGAAATTCCAGAGGAGAAGGAAGGTACACAAGTTCCGGACGAAACCGGACCAGCAAATCTATGAGCCGCTCCAGAGCATCTTCCGCATCAGCCAGGCCTCTGTCTTCATATTGCCAGAATTCCATATCAGATACACCCAGGCATCTGCACGCATGCGTTGCCTCAGTCTGCCGCAACTGGACATAAGTGCCTTTTCCTGATCTGCCTGTTGTATCCCCTTTGGCGCCATTGGTCAGAAAGACAATTTTAACGGGATCACCAGCCATGACATGGTACAGGACACTCCCCCCGCACCCGATGGTTTCATCATCCGGATGCGGTGCCAGCACAAGGGTTCGCCTGCCGGTCAGATCCGTGGTGTGGTAGGGTGCTATGATATGCTCATTCTGCATGGATTACAGCACATCTCCAAATGCATTTTTTGACCGGAGGAAAAACCATGTTCCTACAGTATAAGAAATCACCGCATAAAAGCTCATGAATACCAGGGCCTGTATATCCACCATATCCATTAGAATAAGGTTTCGATAAAATCCCACAAACTCCACCATGGGATTAAAGGAATACAAGAATGCAAACCGCTCCGGTACCAGGGAAAGCGGGTATATGACCGGTGTTCCAAAAAACCAGACCATGATCACAACATTCAGCAATTCACCGATATCCCGTATAAATACACACAGGGCAGATAAAAACAATGCAAGGCCCAGTACAAACACCATTTCAATGAAAACCGCAACAGGCACCAGCAGCCAGGCCGGGGCCGCATATCCGGTAAAAGCCAGATAAACAAGAAACAGCATAAACCCCACGCTGTTTATCAAAAATGACGTGACTACAGCACTGATGGGCAGCAGTTCCACCGGGAAAACCACTTTTGTGATTATGTTTGCTTCATTGACAAGTATGCCCACGGATTTGCTCAGGCTTTCCGCAAGCATGGTCCAGGGGAAAAATCCGCACAAAAAGAAAACACCGAATTTGTCTGTACCTGTTTCCCGGACATTCACAGTAATCCGCATTACAAGGGAAAACACGAAAAAATAGGTAACAATGGTTGCCAGCGGGGTTATGACTGTCCAGATAAGACCGCCAAAGGATCCTGCAAAACGTCCCTTGATATCCCGGATGATAAACCCATGCAATAAACTGCTGTGCCGGTACATTGTCCTCACAGGAAGGAGCAGCTGTTTCATGAATGGCAATCTTTCCCTATCTTACCGCTTCTCTATAGGCCCGGGTAACCTCGGCTTCCGGAATGGCAGTATCACCTGTGTTTTTGATTACCCTGAAATCGGCCTCAAGCCCTGCAGCATCATGAAAGGCGGAATTGTTAAACCACACCACACCGCCGATATTGGGATATGTTTTCATGGCTTTGTATGCGCTGGTGATCCAGTCGGATTTGCTGTAAGTATCATCATTATTGCATCCAACCTCCGCGATAATCACTTTTTTGGTTGGATGGGCCGCTGCCATGGAAGACAAAAAACTGCCAAACTGGTCCCCGTCAAATATCTCGGTAAATTCCAGCCATCCCTGGCCCTGCATCCGCTTGTCGGAACCCCAGTTATAGCCGGAAACCCCTATCCAGTCCACATAATCATCCCCTGGATAATAGGCATTGATATCATTGGACGGATACGGCACCCGGGAATCAGCTGCATAATTCGGGGACCACATAAACCGGGCGTTGCTAACCCCGGCATTCCTGAAAATGGATACCACATGCTGAAATGCCTGTACGAATTTTTTTGGATCATTGCCATTATTGGCACCGGCCCAAGGGTAATACACCCCGTTAAATTCATGCATCAGCCTAAGGATCACCGGTTTGCCATAGGTCTTTGTATCTGCGGCAAACTGCTTGATGAACGCATCATGCCGGCCCTGGACAATGGTATCCAGGGTATAATCGGACTGCCGGGATCCGCCGCCTGCCCGCCAGGGCTCCCAGGTGATGACCGGCACCGCACCGAGCCCGGCGATCTGGTCGTTCAAAAAGGTG
>JAABTU010000369.1 GCA_011389715.1 Desulfotignum sp. | reverse complement strand
GAGGACATACCTGCCCGCAGTTTTTGCCGTTTAGCGGGGCATGCCTTACACCATGTCAACCGGTGCAAACATGCGCAAACAGCAGGGACCGCCCGGCACGGGTCCGACACGCAGCATTCACCTGCATGAGATTGCCTTGGGCGCAGCGCTTGATTGGATTGATAAAGTGGTTTTTACATGATACCATGCCTGAAATTTCATACAAGGAGCTGCCATGGGCAACAAGGAATACACCCCCGTCACCATTGGAAAAGACCCGGACCAGGATGCCTGGCTGACCGCATTTTTCCTGGAAAACCACATCGACCCTTTTGCCTATCCCTACAAGGTGGGCACCGTGGAACAGGTTGAATTCATGGTGTACCTGGAAAACGATGAGCGGTATTTTCCCTGTTCAGAAAAAACCTTTGATGCCATCATGTCCAGAAATGCACACCAGTTTCTGCAGCAGCAGTACCAGTATGTGTACGACAAAGTCATGGAACTGGTGAATGCGTTTATTGAATCAGCCTATGACCGGGCATTTCTTACAGCCCTGATCCGCATAAAATATGAACATGAAATTGAAACATCCCTGATCATTCCTTCCCGCCTGGAAAAACGGCTGTGCAAAATATTTTTAAGCAGGACCCACATTGAAAATCCCTACTCCCAGGAAAAACAGCACGAAAACCGCCAGGCCCATAACCTGCTGCAGTCTGACACATTTAAAAAAGCCATCAACCACATTGACGGGGCGTTTAAGGATATTGACACCTTTTCCCTGCATTCTCTGCGCAAAAAAATCAAGGAGATTGAGCTGCAGCGCCTGCTGACCGTGCTATGTGCCCAGGATATGTGGCGCAGCAAAAAAATGAAAACCCCTTCAGTGGAGGAATGCAAAACCATATTTGACAGCCCCATTACCGGCAACGGCCTGGCCCGGCTGATGGATCTGATCCACACCCAGAAAAGCAAAATCCTCTGGCTCACAGATGATTCCGGCAGCGTCATGGTGGACATTGCCATTGCAAAATTTCTGGCGGAATTAGGCCATATTGTCATTCTGGCTGTCAAAGAAACCCCGTTTTTCAAAAAAGTCTCTCTCACCGATACCCGCACCGATCCGGTTTTGGCAAGAGAACTGGAGCCCAGCCACTTTATTTATGAAAAAACCATCAGCAAAAACCGGCTGGTGCAGCGGCTCAAACAGGATGAAGACATCTATGTGGTATCGGACAGCACCAAAGAAACCCTGAACCTGCTGCTGGTATCCACTACCTTTGCCCGGATTTTCAAGGAGGTGGACTATGTGGTTTCCCGGGGTCATGAACAGAAAAGGCGGCTGATCCAGACCCATTTTCAGTTCACAAGGGACATCATCAATATCAGTGTTGAAGAAAATACCCCCAAAGAAAAGCAGTTGTCCATCACCTTCAAGCCCCGACATCCGGATTTCATCAATTTTTCCCACAAAGACCTGGAAGATCGTGCCAACCGCATCATAGACCAGATGAAGGCGGCAAAGGCCAAAAACATGACCGTGATGTTCTACAGCGGCATCATCGGATCGATTCCCGGCAAGATCGATGTGGCCAAAAAAATCATGACCGAATTTATCGACCACCTGAAACAGCAGTACCCGGATCTGTTCATCATCAAC
This sequence comes from Desulfotignum sp., assembly GCA_011389715.1. Classification (GTDB taxonomy): domain Bacteria; phylum Desulfobacterota; class Desulfobacteria; order Desulfobacterales; family Desulfobacteraceae; genus Desulfotignum. The sequence goes on along the minus strand of JAABTU010000369.1, from coordinate 1,346 downwards.
CCCTCCACCTATTACGAACCCGGCATGGATGCAGATGATCTCATGTATATGTGGGAGATCGTCCAGACCAGCAATTATATCGATATCTGGCGCTTCCAGACCACCGAGGACATTACCGCAGGTTTTGCCCTGATGAAACAGAAGGTGCCGCCGGAATGGATAGGAAAGGATGCCACCTACAGCACCGGCTGCACCAAGGAGATGCGCATTGCCCAGAAAGCCCTTGAGACAAATCCTGAAATGCAGATCATCGGCCCTTCTTTGGACAAATTCATGCGGCGGGATGAATACGGGGTGGGCAGCATGTATGACCAGCGCCTGGCAGACGGGTGATTTTTTAGCTGTTAGCTGTTAGCTGTTAGCTTTTAGATGTTAACGGAGTTACGGGATCCGCCCCTGAGATTGGATGTTGTCAAGGGGGATGCACGCGTAAAGATGGAGATCCGGCCGTTGTCTGTGCATGGACCCTGCCCCCACCGCAATTGTATAGCGGTCCAGAAGGGTGGCGCTGAAAAAATGCCAGATGCCTGGGGGTGCCGGCCGTTCAGGTGAAAACCGGATATCAGGCCGGCCCTGGTCAAAGACAAATGAAAAATGATCCAGCCCCAGGGACAGCCCTTCTCCCACAGCCTTTATATACGCTTCTTTCAGGGTCCACAGTTGCAGGAACAACGCCTTTTTGGCAGCAGTATCTTTGATTTTTTCCAACTGCATGATTTCCGGTTCTGAAAAAAACCGGCGGGCCAGGTTCAGGTTTACACACCGGTGTTGATCCTCCATGTCAAGGCCCACATCCGCATCCCGGGCCACGGCACAGCCCACCAGTCCCTTACAATGTGACAGGTTGAACCGAACCGGCAAAGGGGTTACATCCGGCAAAAGTGCGGGTTTGCCGTGGCGGTTGACAAAAAACCGTACCGCTTCCGGCGCAACCCGGCAGCACCGCGACAGAACAAACCGGGCCAGGGCTTTTGTCACAAGGCTTTCATGGCGCTTTGCTGCAGATTTTATTTTTTGGACAGCTTCACACTCATCCGGACTGAGGATGCGGTGATACTGGTCTATCAGCGCCCGGTCCCGGACCTTCTCCAGACAGGTATAATACAGATGGACATTACCGGGTTGCAGGGAAAATGGATACACTGGCGGCTGAAGTTCTTAAAATTCCAACTCCTAAAATTCCAAAATGGGGTAAAATGGCGCGCCTGGAGAGATTCGAACTCCCGACCCCCTGATTCGTAGTCATAAAACTATACCATCACATGACATCTTTTATTGTAACAAATATCTTTATATTTCAAATATTTATATGCTATATGCTTTAACATAATATCATTCAATAACAC
>JAABTU010000368.1 GCA_011389715.1 Desulfotignum sp. | reverse complement strand
CCATATCATGCCTAAGCACAAGGCTTTTCTCAGGGTTTTCTCGGCCATGGCTTCCGCTTTTTTGTCCAGTAAAAAAGTGGTCAAAGTGAGAAGTGCCATGAATTTGTCCTGGACCGCGCCAAAACGACTGCAGAAACGAAAACACTTTTTCAGATGTGTTTCTGCGGTTTTTTTTTCACCCAGGGCATAGAACATTTTTGCCATCAGCAGGTGGCCGCTTGTCAGCATCATCTTGGTTCCACTCTGTGTCGCTTTTTCAAAAAATGCCAGAGCATGATACCTGCAATCGGTGATATTTTCCGTTAAAAGGTGCAGCCAGAAAAAAGCATAATGGTACAGGCTCTGATTCCAGAGTCCCTCGCGACTTAGATTTGGTGTCACTTCTTCTAAAAGTTTCTTTGCTGTATTGTATCTGCCAAGGCCCATGGCACAAAGGGCGCCATGGACCCGGAGCCCTAAGAACAAAAGGCAAACACCGGTCTTTTTTTCCACTTTCATGCCTTGGCGGGCAGCAGTCAATCCCTTCTGAAAATCTGCACTGAGCCATGCATGAAAGGTTTTTAAATCCAGAAAAGTAATATATGGCAGGGGTGCTGCCTTTTTATGGGTCACTCCTTCAAAGATCTTGAGAAGGTGCTCAGCAGCACAGAGATCGCCCTGTATCATTCTCAAAAAAATAAGCGAAGAAAAAATCTGAAGTGCAAGGTTCACATCCTTTGTCCCATGAAGCACCTGCCACGCCCGGTCACTCCATTTTTTTGTGTCAGCTGGATCATTGCCTCCCAGGAGCTGGGCAAGAAGCATGGAGGCCGTGAGTTTCTGGATCACTTCAGGTGAACCGGCCATCCCGAAACGCGCTTCCAGAATCCGGCATTTTTCAAAATACCCGTCAAATTCCTTGAAAGTATTGAACTGAAATGAGATGGCATCCAGCATGCTGGACAAGGCCATAAAGCATCCTTCAGGCTCTGATTGTGCTTCAAATATGTCGAGTGATTTTTGAAGGAACATTTTTGCCTGGTCAGGGGCAGTTGGAATTTTGCATGCACCTTTCCAGAAAATTAGCCATGGTTTTGTTATAAAAATCTCATGGGGAAACGTATCAATCCATGCCTCGATTGTCTGAACACGCCCTTGGGACAGCAGCATGGGTGCCTTATCAAGAATCAGGTCCATGGCCTTCATAAAGTGCTGTGACCGGATATATAAAGTGAAGGCATCTTCTGATTTTCCTTCTTCTGCAAGAATGGATGCTGTTTGTACCAACAGTTCATCGTGTTCGGAGGATGAGAAAAACAAAGCGGCCTTTTTTTGAAGAAATTCCTGGAACAACGGATGAAAATGGTATTCAGGGGGATTGTTCATGGAGACAAAGATAAACCCGTTTTTTTTGATCAGTTTCTCGAGCACACGGCATGCCAGCGTTCCTCCCAGCGTCTGGGCAGCATTCTGGGAAATCCGGGAAAGATACGATAATTTCACAAGAATGGTCTGGATTTCTGATTCAAGGTCGTCAAAAATGGTGGAACCAAGATAATCAAATATTTCGTCCGGCGTCTGATGAACAAGCAGGTGTGGTTCCATATCGTCATATGCTTCTTTTTTCATCAGTACCAGCAGCAGACCGGCAATCCATCCATCGGTTTTCCGGTGCAGAGCTGAAATGACGGCATCCGGATATGTTGTATCTGTGATACAGTTGATGACCCCTTTGACCTCTTTTTTTTGAAAACGCAAATGATGCCAGTTCAGCACGTGCAGGGTCCGGTTGGCCCTTGACCGGGCAAATTTCGCAGGTGGCTCTGTCCGGCTGCAGATGATGATGCTGATTTTGCCCTGAAGAATGTCAAAGGCATTGCACAGGACTTCATGAAGCCGGGATTCTTCTCCTGCTGTTTGGTAGTCGTCCAGAACAAGAGCAAGGTGATGGGGCAGGTGTTGAGAAAACAACTGAAAAAACCGGTTTGTAAAAACGGAAATTTTTGGAAAAAGTTCCTGGGTGAAAAGGGGTAATGGAGAAGATGTGTCAGAGGATATTCTTTTCCTGGCCTTGCCCATGTAATAAAAAAACGAGGCAATATCTGTATCTGTCTGGTCAATACCATACCAGATACAGGGAATATCAGCTGTATCCAGAAAACTGTTGATCAGTGTGGTTTTACCGGAGCCTGCCGGTCCACAGATCCATAAAGCACAGTTCCCCACAGATTGAGACATAATGGAAAACAGACGGGTTCTCGGGTAGGTCTGTTGTAATTTGGGGCGTGAAAGCTTTCCCGGAAAGATTTCTTCGGGCTGACCCGGTCTGTTAGCCATTGGGTTCTCCACATGGTCTTTGTATATGTTAGGCCAAGATTGGGAGATTCAGGTCCAGTAAAGAAAGAATTTGTGCAGAAATTTACCCGGCAGCTGATAGTATATTGCTTAATCTAAAAATTTATGGCGCGACCTTCTTCTTACTTTATATTTTAAACTTCTCGCAGATCCGGTGTCAATGTATTTTTTACAGGGGCAGCCGGCACAGGGCAATTCTCCGTAAAAGCCTGGTTTTTTTGCCTGGAATGAAATATCTGCTCATCAGAGATCCTGGTGCTGTGGGTACGCATGTAAGACGAATCCTCATAAAGCCGGTAGAATTTGGGAAAGGGTAATGCATCACATTGCGGACAGACAAAATGACGAATCTCAACTTCATGATATCTGGCAATAAAGCTTTTCCAGGTTTTTTTGTCATTTCCTACTTTATGACAGTGGGCACACTTTTCCATTTTTCATTCCTTTGAATAATGAAGCATCTGTTGATCATCAAATACACATGCATATGTGTTTCATACATCGAATAACGACATTTTTTTTTCAATTATCAGCTTCAATTCAAAGAGTTCGTCTCTTCCCAGCTCATCGCATGTTTCAAGCAGTTCTGATAGTTCCTGAAAACGGAATGTATTGATTTTGAGGATATCTGTCCACCGCCGGTTCAAGGTTGAACGGTTG
>JAABTU010000367.1 GCA_011389715.1 Desulfotignum sp. | reverse complement strand
AATTCATATTTAAAAACTGCCATCAGCGGGTTATTCTCAAAATTTCTTCAAAGGTTGTGACACCTTGCTTTACCTTCTCAAGCCCGTCATATCGAATGGTTTTCATACCCTTTTCAGCTGCCTTTTGAACAATTTGTGTTCTACTGGCATTTTCAACAATCATCCGCTGGATATCATCATCCACCACCAGCAGTTCATACAGGCCTGTTCTGCCGGCATAGCCGGTGCCAAAGCATGCGTTGCATCCTTTGGCACCGATACTGGTATCATCAATATATTCCACTGGAATTTGCAGATTATGGGCAATGGCCTGTTTCTGTATCCGGGTTAAAACGATTTTTTCCCGGCACTGGAGACAGATTTTACGCACCAGTCTCTGGGCCATAATACCCACAAGACTCGATGCCAGCAGATAGTTCTCCACCCCCATGTCTGCCAGTCGATTGACTGCACCTGCAGCATCGTTGGTATGCAGGGTGGAAAAAACCATATGACCTGTCAAGGATGCCTGAATGGCAATTTCAGCAGTCTCGGAATCCCGGATTTCACCGATGAGAATAACATCCGGGTCATGGCGCAGAAATGATCTCAAAGCAGATGCATAGGTCAGGCCGATTCCTGGCTTCACCTGCACCTGGTTCACATTGTCGATCTGGTACTCCACAGGATCTTCAGCTGTTACAATTTTTTTTTCAGGAGAGTTGATTTCATTGATAACGGAATAAAGGGTGGTAGTTTTCCCCGAACCAGTGGGCCCTGTAACCAGAAACATGCCATAAGGCTGGGAAACCAGACGTAAAAACTGTTCAGACATATCACTGGAAAGTCCCATTGAGGCAAGGGTAAGCTGCATATTATCCTGCAGTAAAAGCCTTAATACCAAGCTTTCTCCGTACTGGACAGGCACACTGGAAACCCGGATATCAACTTCCTTTCTGCCCAGCTTTATTTTTGTCCGGCCATCCAGGGGGAGGCGCCTTTCGGCAATATCCATGTTGGCCATCAGTTTAATTCTGGAAATTATGGCTGCCTGGTATTTATTGGCAACCGGTTCCTGGTCCTGAAGCACACCATCGATACGGTACCGGATCGCGACACTATGGCGCTTTGGTTCCACATGCACATCAGAAGCACCAAGATCCAGCGCTTTACTGATAATATGGTTTACCAGGCGGATAACCGGTGCTTCAGATGCCATATCCCTGAGCTGTTCAGTATTGTCCCAAAGATCATCATCTATGCCCGGACCGATTCCTTCTTCATCTTCCTGACCGCTCATTTCCCGGTTGGCTTCATACCAGGCATATATGGTGTTGGAGACAAGTGCTTCCGGGGCCTGAAAAATTTTCAATGGTTTTTCATAAGCTGCCGCCACGACCTCTCTGGTATGATAATCATAGGGATCGGCAAATAATACCACCAGATTGTCACCAGAATCATCAATGGGTAAAACTCTATACTCTTTCATGAAATTGAGGGATAAGAGAGTTACCGCAGGTTGTGATTCTGGAATAGTGGATTCGTCAATTACCTGGAAAGTCTGTTTTTTCATGTTATTGCCAGCTGACGATATCCTGGTTGTCTTTTTCTCCGCCTTCCTGGCCATCTTTTCCATAACTCAAAAGATCATATGGCCCATGGTCGCCGGGTGATTTATATTGGTACGGGTTACCCCATGCATCCAAGGGAATATCTTTGGGCAGATAGGGCCCATACCAGTTATTCAATCCATCCGGTTGCTGTCTGAGGGCCTCCAAGCCCTCTTCGGTTGTGGGGTACCGGCCGTTGTCCAGTCTGAAATCATCCAGGGCGGCCCCCAACAGTTCAATCTGGGTTTTGGTGGTTTTCACCCTTGCCTGATCGACTCTTCCAAAAAATTTTGGGGCCACCAGTGCTGAAAGTAGTCCGACGATGATGATGACCACCATAACTTCAATCAATGTAAAGCCATTGCTATTTTTTATCTGTCTGTTCTGTTCCATTCTGTACCTGATCCTGTTTTATCCTGCGCTGTAAATACGCGTTTATCAATATGTACAATATTGATAATAAACTACAACAATTTACGTGCAGATGCAATAGCTATATGGGATATTGCCCGGGCTGCCTTTGAAAATTGCAAGGCCGGTCAACGGCTGGTACCGGTTCAGAACTCTTTGATGAAATGAAGAGCGATCCCGCCGGTCCGATCAGGATGATCCGGGCAGCAGGGTAATTCTCACATACCGTTCCATGGATTTTTTTTTCGACAGGGGCCGGTCATCCGGAAACCGGTATTTTCCGGTGGTGGCTGCCTTGAACAGGGCAGGATCCACCCCGCAGTCGGTCAGGGCATGAATCACATTGGCGGCACGGGCCGCGCCCAGTTCAAAATTGGATGGGTATTTCCGGGTGCTGATGGGATCAGGATCGGCAAACCCATCCACTATGATGTGCATAGGCCGGTCTTTGACAAAAGCGGAGATTTTTTTGAAAAATCCCTGATATTCTTTTGCAACAACAGCGCTGCCCGAAGAAAACTGAATCGGCAGGGTGGTCACCAAGGCTGCCGCATGTCTGCGGGCGGGCACAATGTCGAACCAGTCGGCCATATTGTATGCCTGCATCTGCGCCAGCAGAGCATGGGCTGTCCGGCTGTCCCGGGCGGACAGCACCAGTGCGGGGTCGGTATCCTGCTGCAGCACCCCTGGATCATTTTCTGGTTCTCTGGATACAGCTGATTTCTGTGCAGTGCTGTCCGAATCAGGCAGCCCGGCTGTTACATCGGCCAGCATTTCCCGGTATTGGTTCCGGCTGTGCACAAGCAGGGCCAAGTGGTTTTTCTTATATGCCACAGACCGGCGCAGGGCACCGGGAACCAGCCGGTTCATAAGCCTCATGGCGCTGATTTTGTTTTCCAGCCATTGCAGATCCTGGCCCAGGTGCTGCAGTTCCCGGTCCAGAAGATTGATCTCATGCCGGTATATCTCACTGTGATCATATGCTGCAGATACCTTCATA
>JAABTU010000377.1 GCA_011389715.1 Desulfotignum sp. | reverse complement strand
TTATTCTATAATTTCAGCAATAACGCCGGCACCCACTGTCCGCCCGCCTTCACGCACTGCAAACCGCAGCTCTTTTTCCATGGCAATGGGGGAGATAAGTTCGACATTGATGGTGGCATTATCTCCAGGCATGATCATTTCAACCCCTTCTTCAAGGGTCAGAACACCTGTCACGTCTGTGGTTCTAAAGAAAAACTGGGGCCTGTAACCACTGAAGAACGGCGTATGCCGGCCGCCCTCTTCTTTGCTCAACGCATACATTTCCGCTTTGAACTTGGTATGGGGGGTAATGGTGCCGGGTTTGGCAACCACCTGCCCTCTTTCCACCTGGTCCCGTTTGGTGCCCCGGAGCAGCAGGCCCACATTGTCACCGGCCTGGCCTTCATCCAGAAGCTTTCTGAACATTTCAACACCCGTGCACACGGTCTTGGCAGTATCCCTGATACCCACCAGCTCGATCTCATCACCGGTCTTGATCACCCCGCGGTCAATACGCCCGGTGACAACCGTTCCACGGCCGGAAATGGAAAACACATCCTCGATGGGCATCAAAAACGGCTTGTCCATGTCACGTTCCGGTTCCGGAACATAGGAATCCAGTACATCCAGCAGTTCAAAAATGGGCTTGGCTTCGTCGCTGTCCCCGTCATCACTTTCCAGGGCCTTTAATGCAGACCCGCGGATAATGGGTGTTTCATCACCGGAAAATTCATAAGAATCCAGCAGCTCCTGAAGTTCGAGCTCCACCAGCTCGATCAGCTCTTCGTCATCCACCATGTCGCATTTGTTCAAAAATACCACAATTTTGGGTACCCCAACCTGGCGGGCAAGAAGAATGTGCTCTCTGGTCTGGGGCATGGGGCCGTCATCAGCGGACACAACCAGAATAGCACCGTCCATCTGGGCGGCTCCGGTGATCATGTTCTTGATATAGTCGGCATGGCCCGGACAGTCCACATGGGCATAGTGGCGCTTGTCTGTCTCATATTCCACATGGGCCGTCGCAATGGTAATACCACGTTCTCTTTCTTCCGGCGCCTTGTCAATCTCATCAAAAGGAACATATGTGCCATGCCCCTTTAATCCGGCATGTTTTGTAATTGCGGCTGTCAGCGTGGTCTTGCCATGGTCGATGTGACCGATGGTACCGATGTTTACATGCGGCTTTTTCCGCTCAAATTTCTCTTTAGCCATCTTCTCTATTCCTCCATTGGAATGTTATCAGGATTTTTTTTAAAATATAAAAATTTACCATCTAAAATGTGCAAACGCCTTGTTGGCTTCAGCCATTTTATGAGTATCTTCTTTTTTCTTCATCGCCCCGCCCCGCTGGTTGTATGCATCCATCAACTCACCGGCCAGCTTTTTTTCAAACCCTTTTTCAGAGCGGCCCCGGCTGTAGTTGATCAGCCATCTGAAGGCCAGGGCGGTCTGTCTGCCCGGATTGATATCAGTGGGCACCTGATAGGTGGACCCGCCGATTCTTCTGGACTTTACTTCCACAGCAGGCCTGATATTGTCAACCGCTTTCTTAAACACATCCAGGGCAGGCTCTCCGATTTTCTCTTCAGCCATCAACATCGCTTTTGTCACCACTTTCCTGGCCGCATTTTTTTTGCCGTTCTTCATCACGCAATTTACAAATTTTGCTGCAAGCTTTTGCTCCTGCGTGGCACTTTTCATGAAATTTTCGATTATGATCTGTTTATCCGCCATGTGTCATGTCCACCCAATATTATCCATTAAAAAATCCATACCCACTTTTTATTTGGGTCTCTTGGCGCCGTATTTTGAACGGCCCTGTCTTCTGTCATCCACACCCAGTGTATCAAGCGCACCCCTGACAATATGGTAGCGGACACCTGGAAGGTCTTTGACCCTGCCCCCCCGGACCAGAACAACAGAGTGTTCCTGGAGATTATGACCCATACCCGGGATATAAGCAGCGACTTCCATGCCGGTTGTCAAACGAACCCTTGCCACTTTTCTCAAAGCAGAGTTCGGTTTTTTGGGCGTTGAGGTGTACACCCTGGTACAAACACCGCGTTTCTGGGGGCCGCCCTTCAAAGCAGGCGTACTTACCTTCTTCTCCGCTTTTTTTCTACTTTTCCTCACCAACTGATTAATGGTCGGCATAATCTTTTCAACGCTCCTTATCGATTTAATACATTGCCATACACGACAAAATATTTAATTTTACTTTCCAAAATTAAAAATGTCAAGAAAATTTTAATTTTCCTTACATATGGGCAATTTCTCCCAAACCCACCTCCACATCGCTGTATCCGGGAAAACCGGTTCCGGCAGGAATCAAGCGCCCCATGACAACATTTTCCTTCAGCCCTTTGAGACCATCATATTTTGCCTCAATGGCAGCCAGGGTAAGCACCTTGGTGGTTTCCTGGAAAGAGGCGGCAGACAAAAAGCTGTCCGTGGACAAAGACGCTTTGGTAATCCCCAGGATAAGGGGTTCGCCTTTGGCCGGCTCCCCGCCCTTCATGGCCACCTCACGGTTCTTTTCCTCAAACAGCACCCGGTCCACCTGCTCATCAGGAATAAAATTGGTGTCTCCTGTGGAAATCACCTTGACCCTGCGCATCATCTGGCGGATCACCACCTCGATATGCTTGTCATTGATACGCACCCCCTGCAGCCGGTACACCTCCTGGACCTCATCCACCAGATATTTGGCCAGGGCCACTTCCCCCTTGATGTTCATGATATCCTGGGGGTTGGCACTCCCGGCGATAAGGGGATCACCCGCCTTGATGTAATCATTGTCATACACCGTTACATGCTGGCCCTTGGGAATGGCGTACTCTTTTTTCTCACCCACATCCGATGGTGTCACAGTGACTTTCTGCCGGCCCTTGGTTCCCTTGGAAACGCTGACCGTCCCGTCAATTTCCGTCAAAATGGTGGGATCTTTGGGTTTTCTCACTTCAAACAGTTCCGCAACCCTGGGCAGACCACCGGTGATATCCTTTGTCTTGGTAGTGGCCCTGGGCAGCTTGGCAATAACATCCCCTGCCAGAACATGGTCATCTTCCTCCACCGTCAAAATGGCATTCACCGGCAGATAATACCTCGCTGCCGCACCGGAAGAGGGCAGTTTCACCGCCTTTCCGCTCTGGTCCCGCAGGGTGATGCGGGGCCGGGTCTCAGAATCTCTTCCTTCTGTGATGGTCCGGCTGACCTTGCCGGTGACCGGGTCGATCTGTTCCTGGACCGTGTTGCCGATCTCTATGTCCGCAAACCGCACCCGGCCGGATACCTCCGTGATAATGGGGGTGGTAAAGGGATCCCAGCTGGCAATGATCTCACCGGGCTCGATGGGCACCCCGTTTTTCACCTGCAGGGTGGCACCGTAAATCACATTTTCCTTGGCCCGTTCCCTGCCGTCTTCCCCCACAATGGTCACACCCCCGCCTTTGCGGTTCATGACAATGATCTCATCTGCCGCCGTGGTAACGGTCTGAAGATTTTCATTATAGGTGAGAATTCCCCCCACCCGGGCTTTGACTTCCGCCACCTCAACCTTTCTGGAGGCGGTGCCGCCGATGTGAAAGGTCCGCATGGTCAACTGGGTGCCGGGCTCGCCAATGGACTGGGCCGCCACAATACCGATGGCCTGCCCTATCTCCACGGTATCGCCATGGGCCAGGTCCCGGCCGTAGCACCGGGAGCACACCCCGTGTTTTGAATTGCAGGTCAGCACCGACCGGATCTTCACCTTCTGTACACCGGCTGATTCAATTTTGGCCACGTGGGCTTCTGTAAGTTCCGTATCAATACCAACGATGTACTCGTCAGAATAGGGATCACGCACATCTTCCTGAATCACACGGCCCAGGATGCGTTCCCCTAAGGTCTGGATGACCTCCCCACCCTCGTACAGGGCCTCCACCTCAATGCCGTTGATAGTGCCGCAGTCCTCTTCGATAATGGTACAGTCCTGGCCCACATCTGCCAGCCGCCTGGTGAGATACCCGGAGTTGGCTGTTTTCAACGCAGTATCAGCCAGACCTTTCCGGGCACCATGGGTGGAGATAAAGTACTGCAGCACAGTCAGACCTTCTCTGAAGCATGCGGTGATGGGGTTTTCAATAATTTCACCGGAGGGCTTGGCCATGAGACCCCGCATGCCGGCCAGCTGCCGCATCTGGTCCTTGGACCCCCTGGCACCTGAATCCGCCATGACATATATGGCGTTGAGCCCTTCCAGGGCTTCGATATTTTTGGCACCGGTGGGGTTCTTCATCACCTCCATCATGGCGTTGGCAATGTCATCTGTGGCCTGTGCCCAGATATCCACCACTTTGTTGTATTTTTCCCCCTGGGTGATCAGCCCCTCTGAATACTGGTTTTTGATATCCAGGACATTTTTTTCCGCAGTGGCAACAATATCCCATTTCTGATCCGGTATGATCATGTCATCCACACAGATGGACAGTCCCCCGAGGGTGGAGTATTTGTAACCGATATCCTTGAGCCGGTCTGACAGAATAACCGTCTCCTTGAGCCCGATATTCCGGTAGGCATAGTCAATGAGATTGACAATGGAGCCTTTGTCCATGAGCTTGTTCACCAGTTTAAAAGGCAGGGTGGTTTTGCGCTCATCCACTTTGAAAATGGTATATTTGTCCCCCACCATCCGCACATCGGTAAACTGTCCCTGCTTCAGGCCGAACAACTGCTCCACCACAACATCCGACACCTGGAAAAGGTTCTTGAACTCCTTACGGGTCATAAGCCCTGTTTTGCCGCCGGATTTTTTAATTTCCTCGTCAGCATACTTTTTGAGAGCCTTATCAAAAGATTCTCCGGATTTCAGTTCCGCAAGGGCAGCTTCACAGTCTTCCAAAGAATCTGTACGAATTCTGCTCAAGGCAAGAATCGTGTCGCCGGGAATGGTTTCCCACAACAGAATACGGCCTGTGGTGGTATCATAGATCTCCCCTTCAATTCTGACCTTGATTTTGGCATGCAATGCCAGTTCCCCGGCATCAAAGGCATACCGCACCTCTTCTATGGAGGAAAAAATGCTGCCCGACCCCTTCTGGTTGGCCACGGCCCGGGTCATATAGTATATGCCCAGAACAATATCCTGGGTGGGCACGATGATGGGCTGGCCATTGGCCGGAGACAGGATATTGTTGGTGGAAAGCATCATCACCCGTGCTTCCAGCAGTGCTTCCAGGGAAAGGGGCACATGCACCGCCATCTGGTCACCGTCAAAGTCCGCGTTGAATGCCGGGCAGACCAGCGGATGCAGCTGGATCGCCTTGCCTTCGATGAGTACCGGTTCAAATGCCTGGAATCCCAGACGGTGAAGGGTGGGTGCCCGGTTGAGCATTACCGGATATTCCTTGACCACTGATTCCAGAGCATCCCAAACTTCGGTTTCCTCTCTTTCCACCATTTTTTTGGCACTCTTGACGGTGGAAACCAGGCCCTTTTGCTCCAGGTAATTGTAAATAAAAGGCTTGAACAGCTCCAGGGCCATTTTTTTGGGGATACCGCACTGGTGCAGCCGCAGTTCAGACCCCACCGTGATAACGGTTCGGCCGGAGTAATCCACCCGTTTTCCCAGCAGGTTCTGGCGGAAACGGCCCTGTTTGCCTTTCAGGGTGTCGCTCAAAGATTTCAGGGGCCGCTTGTTGGTGCCGGTGACCACCCGCCCGTGGCGGCCATTGTCAAACAGCACATCCACCGATTCCTGAAGCATGCGTTTTTCATTTCTGACAATGATGTCCGGGGCATTGAGATCCACCAGGCGCTTGAGCCGGTTGTTGCGGTTGAGCACCCTGCGGTACAGATCATTGAGATCGGATGTGGCAAATCTGCCGCCTTCCAAGGGGACCAGGGGCCGCAGATCCGGGGGCAGAATCGGGCATGCGGTCATGATCATGCGGGATGGTTCGATGCCGGAGGTCAAAAATGCGGAAATAACCTTGAGCCGTTTGGCCATTTTCTGCTGTTTGGCCACGGATTTGGTAAAATTGATCTCCTCTTTGAGCATGTCATGGATGCCCTGCAGATCCAGCTCATCCAAAAGCTTTAAAATGGCTTCCGCCCCTATGCCGGCTTCAAAATCTTCTCCGAATGTTTCAATGGCTTCATAATACTGGTCATCAGACAGCAGCTGATATTTTTTCAACCCCGTGTCTTTGGGGTCAACCACAATATAGGAATCAAAATACAGCACTTTTTCCAGGTTCTTCAAAGTCAGGTCCAGGGCGTTTCCGATCTTGGAAGGCAGGCTTTTTAAAAACCAGATATGGGAGACCGGGGATGCCAGTTCAATATGGGCCATGCGATCGCGCCGCACTTTGGACTGAATAACCTCAACCCCGCATTTTTCACAGACAACCCCCCGGTGTTTCATGCGTTTGTATTTGCCGCAGTTGCACTCATAATCCTTGGTGGGGCCAAAGACCTTGGCACAGAACAATCCGTCCCTCTCCGGTTTGAAGGTCCGGTAGTTGATGGTTTCGGGTTTTTTTATTTCACCATGAGACCACTCTCTTATCTGGTCTGAAGATGCAAGGCTGATCTGAACACCCTGATAAATCTTGGGATCTTTTGGTTTTGCGAAGAAATCGTATATATTGTCCAATGCTTTCTCCTTATTTGCTGCCTTCTATAAGATTCATATCCAGGCCCAGACTGTTGAGTTCCTTGATCAATACCCGAAAAGATTCAGGCATGCCCGGTTCCAGGACGCTTTGTCCTTTAACGATCTTTTCATACATGCGGGTTCTGCCTGTCATGTCATCGGATTTAACGGTCAAAAATTCCTGGAGGGCATGGGCGGCACCATATGCTTCCATGGCCCATACCTCCATCTCACCCAGGCGCTGGCCCCCGAACTGGGCCTTGCCGCCCAGAGGCTGCTGGGTGACCAGAGAATAGGGACCGATGGACCGTGCATGGAGTTTGTCATCCACCAGATGGTGGAGTTTGAGCATATACATGGTACCCACAGTGACCGGTGTGTCAAACGGTTCACCGGTCCTGCCGTCGTAGAGCGTGGACTGGCCGGAACGCTGGTAGCCGGACATCTCAATAAGATCCTTGATCTCATCTTCCGATGCCCCGTCAAATACCGGGGTGGCTGTGTGAACGCCGTTTTTATACATATCTGCAAATGCAGTCAGTTCTGGCTCATCCATGCTGTCAATTTTTTTGGCCAGCTGGTCCTCGATATCATCAGCCTTCTGCTTGAGGGTCAAAGAGAAAATTCCCTTTATTTTGTCTCTCAACTCGGCCAGCTTTTTTTCTTCCAGCAGCTCGTTGATCTGCTGACCTAAGCCGAACGCAGCCAGGCCCAGGTGAATTTCCAGGATCTGTCCCACATTCATCCGGGAAGGCACCCCCAGAGGATTGAGCACCATATCAACCGGTCTGCCATCTGCAAAATAGGGCAGGTCCTCCATGCGCAGTATCCGGGAAACCACCCCCTTGTTTCCGTGGCGGCCGGCCATTTTATCCCCCACAGACAATACCCGTTCCATGGCAACACTGATTTTGATGAGTTTGAGTACACCCGGGGGCAGGTCATCCCCTTTTTCAAACCGGGATACCTGCCGGTTGAAATGCTCCCTGGCCTTTTTGATCTGTGCCTGGGCCTGTTCCAGGATGAGCTGGGCCCGTTCCGTGGCCACGGCATCTTCCACCGACAGGTTCACCAGGGCGGAAACAGGAATGCCCTCAAAAGCATTCGGGGTAACCTTGCGCCCCTGTTTCACTATGATTTTACCCGATTTTTCAAGATCGGTGAGCACGGTATGGCCGTCCAGAACAGTGGCAATCTTTTCTCTGGCCACCTGGGAAATAATACGGATTTCATCATCCCTGTCTTTTTCCAGGCGCTCAATCTCCTCATCTTCGATGAGCCGGGTTCTGTCATCCTTGGGCAGTCCCCGCCTGGAAAATACCTTGGCATCAATGACCTTGCCCTTGACACCCGGGGGGACACACAAGGAGGTGTCCTTGACGTCACCGGCTTTTTCACCAAAAATGGCCCGGAGCAATTTTTCTTCGGGCGACAATTGTGTTTCCCCTTTCGGGGTGATCTTGCCCACCAGGATATCACCGGGATACACCTCGGCGCCCAGGCGGATGATGCCGCTTTCATCCAGATTCTTCAACGCCTCTTCCCCGACATTGGGAATATCTCTGGTGATCTCTTCTTTTCCCAGCTTGGTATCCCGGGCAAGCACCTCGAACTCCTCCACATGCACAGAGGTATATACCCCGTCCTTTACCAGGCGTTCGCTCACCAGAATGGAATCCTCATAGTTGTATCCATCCCAGGGCATGAAGGCCACAGTGACATTCTTGCCCAGGGCCAGTTCCCCCATTTCAGTGGACGGGCCGTCAGCAATGACCTGGCCTTTTTTCACCTGTTCACCCTTTTCCACTATGGGCCGGTGGTTAAAGCAGGTGTTCTGATTGGACCGGACAAATTTGCTGCAGCTGTAAATGGAAACCGCTTTTTCAAAACCCCCGGATTCATGGTCATCATTTCTGACCACAATGCGTTTGGCATCCACATCCACAACGGTTCCGTCATAATCGGCCACGATGGTGACCCCGGAATCCCTTGCCACAACACTTTCCATACCGGTTCCCACAAGCGGGGCCTCACTGCGGATCAGGGGCACGGCCTGGCGCTGCATATTGGACCCCATAAGTGCCCGGTTGGCATCATCATTTTCCAGAAATGGAATCAGGGCAGCAGACACAGACACCAGCTGGTTGGGGGATACGTCCATATATTTGACTTCCTGAGGGGTGACCATTTCAAATTCACCCGCCACCCGTGCCGATACCCTGGGATTGATAAACCGCCCTTCCGGATCCAGCGGGGCATTGGCCTGGGCAATGGGGTGGTCTTTTTCCTCAAATGCACTCAAATGCCGGATATTTTTGCTGGCCACTTCATTGTCCACCAGGCGGAACGGGGTTTCAATGAAGCCGAATTCGTTCACCCGGCCATAGGTGCACAAAGAAACAATCAGCCCGATGTTGGGACCTTCCGGGGTCTCAATGGGGCAGATACGCCCGTAATGGGACGGGTGCACATCCCTGACTTCAAATCCGGCCCGTTCCCGGGTCAGCCCGCCCGGTCCCAGTGCTGACAACCGCCGCTTGTGCGTGGTTTCAGATAAGGGATTGGTCTGGTCCATGAACTGGGACAGCTGAGAGGTGCCGAAAAACTCCCGGACAACAGCTGACACAGGTTTGGGATTGACCAGGTCGTGGGGCATCATGGCATCCACCTCCTGCATGCTCATCTTTTCCTTGATGGCACGCTCCATTCTGATCAGTCCGATGCGGTAGTGATTTTCCAGCAGTTCCCCCACGGCCCGGACCCGCCTGTTGCCCAGGTGGTCGATATCATCCACCTGGCCCTGGGTGTCTTTGAGTTCAATCAGGGTGGCGGCGGTGAGCAGCACATCCTCTTTTCTCAGGGTTTTTACATCAATTTTGGTATCCACCCCCAGGCGGTGGTTCATTTTCAAACGCCCCACTTTGGACAGATCATAATATGCCTGGCGGAAGAACAGATGATCAATAAAATCCTGTGCCACCTCTATGGTGGCGGGGTTTCCCGGACGCAGACGGCGGTATATATCCATGAGGGCAACCTCCCTGGAGTCGACTTTGTCACTCACCAGGGTTTTGCGCATGGAATCCGAACTTCTGGAATCCACATACAGAATATGGAAATCATTTGTCTTTTTTTTCTCCAGGAGTTCAAAGGTGTCTTCTGCAATAAGCTCCCCTGCTTTAAACAGCACATCACCGGTGTCAGTATCCAAAATGGTTCTGGCAAAGGCCTTGTCAATGAGGTCATCATCGGAAGCCGGTATGAAATCAAGGCCTTCATCAGCCAGTTGTTTTAAAGCCCGTTTTGTAAAAATTCTTCCCTGTTTCACAACAATATCGCCGGATTCAGGCGATATCACATCATAGCTGGCCCGCTGCCGAACCAGGTTTTCAGGAACAAACTCCTTAAAAAACGAGCCTTGTTTTTTAACGATACGTTCTTTTCTATAGAAAAAATCAAGGATATCTTCACTGGTGTATCCAAATGCCTTGAACAAAATGGAAACCGGAAATTTTCTGCGCCTGTCAATGCGGATATTGATGATATCCTTGGCATCAATTTCCATATCGATCCAGGAACCGCGCACCGGAATTATCCTGGCATTGTAAATGATTTTTCCGGTGGAATAGTTCTTGCCCTTGTCATGGTCAAAAAACACCCCCGATGACCTGTGCAGCTGACTGACAACCGCCCTTTCCGTCCCATTGATGATAAAGGTGCCCTGTCGGGTCATCAGCGGTATGGTGCCAAAATAAATTTCCTGCTCCTTGATGTCCCGGATGGCGGAGGAGCCGGTGTCTTTGTCGTGATCATACACCACCAGACGTACCCGGATGTTCACGGGAATATCATAGGTCATGCCACGGCTGATGCACTCTTTCATGGAATGTTTGGCTTCACCAAAAGAATAGGAAACATATTCCAGAGATGCGGTATCGGTAAAATCCTTAATGGGAAAAACCGATTTAAAAACCGCATGAAGCCCTTTTTCTTCCCTTTCCTGGGCCGGGGTTTCCCGTTGCAGAAAACTTTCAAAAGAATTGCGCTGCATTCCGATCAGGTCGGGAATGTCAATAATTTTTCTTTTGCTGCCAAACTCTTTTCTGATGCGCTTATTCGTCAAAAGACTATCGGTCATGATCTCTCCCAAAAAGTGAGTTTTTCCAACCGTAAAAGCGGAGGTACGGCCCGATTGCCTTACCCCCGCAAAGGTTTTTATGCATAAAACGCGTTTTTTTGCGCTTTAAAAACTATTTTACAGAAACCTGGGCGCCGGCTCCCTCAAGCTGTGCTTTGATTTTTTCAGCTTCCTCTTTGGCAATGCCTTCTTTCACAGGTTTGGGTGCTTCTTCAACCAGGGCCTTGGCTTCTTTGAGGCCTAAGCCTGTGATGGCTCTGACCTCCTTAATTACATTGATCTTTTTTTCCCCGATTGCTTCAAGGACCACATCAAATTCGGTTTTTTCCTCTTCAGCTGCAGCAGCATCCGCACCCGCAGGCATGGCTCCCCCTGCAAAAGCTACCGGGGCAGCAGCGCTCACACCGAATTTTTCCTCAAGTTCTTTTATCAGTTCAGACAGTTCAAGAACCGTCATGCCGGCAATAAATTCAATAACATCATCTTTGGTGATATCAGCCATTTTTCTCTCCTAATCGTTACCGCGTAAAATATAAAATGTTGTATACATATAAAAAATTTTCAGTCAAAAGCCTGTTAAGGATACTGCATTGAAATCAGGCAGCGTCTTTTTGATCTTTGATGCCGTTGAGTACGTTGACAAAGCCTCTGGGAACACCGGCCAGAACATTGACAAAAGATGTCGGAACCGCATTAAGGGTATAGACGAGTTTGCCGAGCAGCTCTTCTCTGGACGGCATCTTGGCAAGTTCTTTGATCTCTTCGTAACCCAAAAGCTTACCGGCAAATGCAGCTGCTTTGATTTCCAGCTTTTCGTTGTCTTTTGCAAAATCAATGAGAATTTTTGCAGGTGCCACAGGATCTGTATCAGATGTGACCAGAGCGCTGGGCCCTTTGAAAGAATCCTGCATCAAAGCACAATCCGTACCCTCGGATGCCAGGTTCAACAGGGTGTTTTTTACAACTTCCATGTGAACACCAGCTTCCCTGAGCTTGGCACGCAGATCAGTTATCTTCTGGACATCAAGACCTTTGTAGTCGACAAGAATCGAAATCTGGGCCTGGGCAAGCTGTGCTGCCAGGCGCGCAACCAATTCTTTTTTCTGGGAAATATTCAGCAATTTTTTACACCTCCTTTCTATGTGATTCGAAGGTGCCAACGAAACCAAAACAAAACAATGAAAATTTTCTGTCTCGGCAGGCCGGCAAATCCGTTTATGCGCCGCACGGCGCACCTACTGTCTGGGACAGGTCTAACGCAAATGGTATCTTTTTTTTGTTTATTTTATCAACAAAGGATCCACTTTGATCCCGGGTCCCATGGTTGATGAAATACTGATGGTTTTCAAATAGGCCCCTTTGCTGGCTGCGGGCCGCAGGGCAACAACCTTATCGAGAAAGGCTTTGACATTTTCAGTGAGTTTTTCCGCACCAAAGGATACCTTTCCAACAGGTGCATGGACAACGCCGGCTTTTTCCACCCTGAAGTCAATTTTACCGGCCTTGAGTTCCTGGACAGCCTTTCCCACTTCAAATGTGACGGTTCCGGTTTTTGCGTTGGGCATCAGGCCCCTGGGTCCCAGGATTCTGCCGAGTTTACCGACGGTTCCCATCATATCAGGGGTGGCAATGGCCTTGTCAAATCCAAACCAGCCTTCTTTGATTTTTTCCACCATCTCATCTGTGGCAATAAAATCAGCGCCTGCATCCAGGGCTTCCTGTTCTTTTTCCCCTTTGGCAAACACCAGCACCGAGACTGTCTTACCAAGACCATTGGGCAAAACCACTGTGCCGCGGACCATCTGGTCGGCATGCCGCGGATCAACTCCGAGTCTCACTGCAACATCGACTGTTTCATCAAATTTCACATGGCTTGAAGAAACAGCGAGTTCCATGGCCTCCATTGGATCGTACTGCACGGTTCTGTCGATCTTTTTCAGGGCTTCTGTATGTTTTTTACTCCGCTTTGGCATTTTTTTACACTCTTATACTATAATGTTAAACGACTTCTATCCCCATACTTCTTGCTGTACCTTCAATAATTCGAACAGCGGCATCGATATCTGAGGCGTTCAGGTCTTCTTTTTTTGTCTCTGCAATGGTTACAATCTGATCCCGGGTCACTTTTCCCACCTTTTCCCGGTTGGGCTCACCAGAACCCTTTGACAGCTTTGCAGCCGCAAGCAGCAACCTTGATGCAGGCGGTGTTTTGGTAATAAAGCTGAAGGATCTGTCTTTGTAGACCGTGATGACAACCGGGATGATAGATCCGACGTCATTTGCGGTCTTGGCATTGAAAGCCTTGCAGAAATCCATGATATTCACCCCGTGCTGGCCCAGGGCAGGCCCGATGGGTGGGGATGGATTGGCTTTTCCTGCTTCAACCTGAAGCTTTATCTGCGTCATTATTTTTTTAGCCATTCTAATTACTCCTGAAACTCACTATTAAACCATACATTAAATTTTGGTAACTTGAATAAAATTCAGCTCAACAGGGGTGGCGCGCCCGAATATGCTCACCAGCACTTTGAGTTTTTCCTTGTCCGGAGAGACATCTTCCACGGTGCCGTTAAAATTTGCAAAGGGACCGTCAATGACCCTGACATCATCTCCCGGTTCAAAATAAAACTTGGGCTGGGGTTTGTTTTTTCCCTGCTGCATTTTGTCGATAATGCTCTGGGCTTCCTTGTCACTGATGGGTGCCGGCTTGTTTTTGCCACCCAGAAAACCGGTTACCTTGGGCGTTGCGCTGATGATATGCCATGTCTCATTATCAAGGTACATTTTAACAAGGATATACCCCGGATAAAACTTGCGGGATGACTCCCTTTTTTTTCCATTCACCAGTTCAACAACATTTTCTGTGGGTATCAGAATGTCACCGAATTTATCCGGGTGTTTTGCCCCTGCTATTTTTTCCTCAAGGGCTTTTTTCACTTTTTGCTCATGGCCTGAATACACATGGACCACATACCACTTCAGAGACATTTCACCTTCCTTGTGTTATGTTAAAACAACCTGAACAAGTTTTGAAAGGCTGTAGTCAAAAAGGCCCAGAAACACAGCAACAACAAATACAAAAATTATTACGACAATGGTAGTGCCGGTTGTCTGTTTGCGCGTGGGCCAGGTTACCTTTTTCAGCTCAACCTTGACCTCCCGCAGAAATTCGAGGGCGTTATGTAAATACCCGGTCTTAGCTTCCCTGGCTGCGGGTGCCGGGCTTTTTTTTTCCGGTTTTGTCTTTGGTGATGCCGGTGCCGCAGCCTGTCCGGGGCTGGAAACTGTTTGTCCGGCAGTCACTGATTTTTCAGGATCTGCCTTTTTTTTCTTTTTCTCGCCAGCCGGTTTTTTTTTCTGTAATCGTGACATGCTACTCCCACAATCATCATTGTTATCTGCAGCAAAAGCAGGAAACAAAATGTAATATGGCAGGCCAGGAGGGAGTCGAACCCCCAACACCCGGATTTGGAGTCCGGTGCTCTGCCAATTGGAGCTACTGGCCTGCAGCAAAATAATTATTTAATTTTTGTTTCTTTATGTACCAAATGCTTGTTGCAGAATTTGCAGTATTTTTTCAACTCGATTTTATCCGGTGTTTTCCGCTTGTTTTTTGTGCTTGTATAATTCCGGCGCTTGCATTCGGTACAGGCAAGGGCAATCAATACTCTGTCCACTGTTAAGATTCCTTAAGGTGTTTATTCTATAATTTCAGCAATAACGCCGGCACCCACTGTCCGCCCGCCTTCACGCACTGCAAACCGCAGCTCTTTTT
>JAABTU010000365.1 GCA_011389715.1 Desulfotignum sp. | reverse complement strand
ACCACATTTCACAGGACACGCAGTTATACATGGCATCTTCCATGGTGAGAAACCATGGCAGGAAGTCTGATGCGCCGCCGGCCGGGGAAGAGCCGTGTTTGGGACCTGCCTGGCCGAAAATGGCCAGGTCTGATGAAATGGCAAGGTCACAGGCCAGGCCGATCTCCTGGCCGCCCGCCACCCGCATGCCGTTGACCCGGCATATCACCGGTTTGTGGCAGCTCAGTATGGAATCCACCATGTGGTTGAACAGCTCCATGTACTGACCGTATTCATCACAGCGCCGGGAATAGTATTCTGAATATTCCTTGGTGTTGCCGCCGGTGCAGAAGGCATAGGGACCCACTGCGGTAAAGACCACGGCGATGACGCTTCTGTCCAGAGAGGCATTTTCAAAGCCGGCGATCACGCCCTTGACCATGTCCGTGGTATAGGAGTTGTACTGTTTGGGATTGTTCAGGGTGATCCAGGCCACGTATAAATCTTTTACCACATTGCCTTTGGGATCGGTCAACGGTTTTTTCTCAAAAATCACGCCAGGGGATTCGGTGCTCCAATAGGGATTTCTGTGCAATGAATGATCTTTTGCCTCGTTATCTCTGGGCATCCACTCTAAAGCCATAGGTTCCTCCTTGTTTTTTCATATCGTTTATCTGTGAGTTTCTTAACAAAAATTCCGGCATTATCCGATATAGCCGCCGTCCACTCCCAGCACCTGGCCGGTGATATAGGAGGCATCATCCGAGGCCAGAAACACAAAGGCAGGGGCGATCTCTTCGGGTTCGGCAAACCGTCCCAGCTGGATCCGGCCTTCATATATCTTGCGCAGCTTTTCATCGGACTGCAGCTTGCCGGTCATCTCGGTTTTGGTGATGCCCGGACAGATGACGTTCACGGTGATATTGTACCGGCCCAGTTCCCGGGAAGCGGATTTGGTGAATCCGATGATGCCGGCCTTGGCGGATGCATAGTTTATCTGGCCGATGGTACCGAAAATACCGGCAGTGGAGATCACATTGATGATCCGGCCAAAATTCTGCTCTTTCATGTGGCGGCCGGCAGCCTGGCTGGTGTTGAAGGCGGCCTTGAGGTGTATGTCAATGATGGCATCCCAATCCTCTTCCTTCATTTTCAGCAGCATGGCGGGTTTTGATATCCCGGCATTGTTCACCACGATATCCACGCCCCCCAGCTGTTTTACGCATTCTTCCACCATATCCCGGGCGCTCTCATAAGAGGCCACATCTGCTGCCACAGCCACCCCTTTTCTGCCCAGTTTTTCAATTTCCGCCACGGTTTCTTTTGCCGCCGTGTCATTGGAATGGTAGTTGACCAGTACATCTGCGCCCTCCTTTGCATAAAGCAGGGCAATGGCACGTCCGATCCCCCGGCTGCCGCCGGTGACAATGGCTTTTTTTCCTTGCAGTTTCATACATTCATCCTTGTTTGTAAATGCTTATACACTATTAAAAATCAGGTACCAGTACGATACGCTGATCAGGTGACTTTTTATGTGCTTCATCAAAGCTTTCCACAATGGTGCTCATGGGACGTGTCTGGACAAACTCTTCAAAATTGATTTTTTTGCTGGTGATCATGCCCAGTACTGAGGGATAATATTCCGGCAGGCATCCCCAGGTGCCGATGAGTTCCGCATCAAAGGCCATGAGCCGGGAGATGGAATACTCCACCTTGTGGGGACCGAATCCCACCACCAGCATCTTGCCTGTAAAACCCAACAGGGCCAGCCCCAGTTCCTGGCCGGGTTTGGTGCCGGACACTTCAAAGATCTTCCAGCCGAATCCGGGCAGCTCTTTTTCCTTTCTGAACGCCTTGATTTCAGCAGATACCTCTTTGGCAGTTTTGCCCATGGAATTCACCGTAAAATCCGCCCCGTTTTTGAGCATGGTGTCCAAGCGTTCCTGGTTGATGTCTACGGCAATGACTGTGGCGCACCCTAAAGCCTTGAGAATCTGCACCATGTACTGGCCCACACCGCCCACACCGATGACAATGGCATGATCACCCACATGCACATCCGCGCGTTTGGCTGCCTGGAAAGGCGTGGTGGCGGCATCTGCCACAACCGCCAGTTTTTCCAAAGGAATGCTGCCCCGGTCGGTGACCGGACACAAATCAATGGCCGGTACCGGAATATGGGAAGAAAATCCCCCGTAAATATCCATGGAATTGCCCGGCATTTTCTGGGCCAGGCACCGGTTTCCCCGTCCGGTCTTGCACAAATGGCACTTGCGGCAGGGCATGACAGCCGGGATGATCACCTCTTTGCCCATCCATGCCTGTACATCTTCAGCCGCAGCCACAACCGTCCCGGAAATTTCATGGCCCAGGGTCAGCGGCGGTTTGTTGACCGTGGGCACCCCGTAGTAATAATAGCCCAGGTCGGTATGACAGATACCGCAGCCCGCCACTTCCACCAGGACATCGCCAGGTGCCAGCTCAGGTACCGGAATCTGTGTTTTTTCCAGTTTGCCCGGGGTTACGTCGCCGGTATCCCGGTCTTTTTTAAATGGTTGGATCATTTGCCATGTCTGAATGGTGTCAGGAACATTTGCCATTTTTCTCTCCTTTCCGTGTTTTGTATTTTCTATGGGTATACAAACAGATGCAGACCAGAAAACAGATCTGTTAAAAGGTGCTGATCTTTGCTAACATTTAATCACTTTGACTTTTGTGCCGATCCAGTCAGGGGGCAGATAGACCCGCCCGCTGTTGCCGCTTGCGTTCACTGTTTTCTCGATCATTTCCCGGCCGTAGATCTCAAATTTCACCTTTTTTTCCCTGTAATCGGATGCAGATCCTTCCTGATTTTCATCTTCGTTTGTCATAATGCCGCAGACTCCTGTTTACAATCCCAGGGACAGCCTGGTCATATTCAGCTGTTCCATAGATACTATTTAGATACAATACAGCTACATGTCAAGAAATTATTTATATATTTTCTAAGATGGATTTGAAGACCACCGTTCTGAAGACTGCTGGT
>JAABTU010000364.1 GCA_011389715.1 Desulfotignum sp. | reverse complement strand
CCGGCGCTTTTTGCTGCATATCAATTCTACCGACAAAATCGTATGACGGGGCAGGATCAAGTGGGTTCCCCGGCCCACAAATATTGTCGGCTCAGCATGCGATAGTGCGGTAACCGTTTTTGCCAGTTGCTGGATATAATCGTTTTTGAAGAATTTCTTTTCAATGGAGAGCGCTGCAAGCAATTCTCTCATCTTTCCCGGAACCCGTTCATCATAAAATTCAATGATCTTTTCAGTCAAAGTAGAATCTTTTGCCATATATTCCATTATTTCTCTATCAATCACACGATATCCTGTCCTCTCTGACAAAAATTCCGCCACCTCCAGAGCCCCGACACCCACACCGCGAGATATGCAAATGCAGTTTTGTTGTGAAAAATCTTCAAGATTTTTTCTTTCTGCTTCCTGTTCTTGCCATTTCTGGACTTGCAATCCTGTCCAATCCGAGGCACTCATCTTTTTCCTGCCATAATATCCAGGCGGGTGAGCATTTTTGCCTACTGCATTTTTACCTGCTTCTTTTTTCATATCTTTTTCTCCTTTTTATGGGTTACGTGACTGCATGCATACACTGTATTAATTTTTTGACGTCAACGGTTGCAATACCGGAATTAATATCAGACATGGCGTATGGAATGACCAGTTCATTTTGGTGAATGATGGAACCGCAGGAATAAACCACATTGGGAACATATCCCTCCCGTTCTTTTTCATTGGGGGTCAGAAGCGGTTCATCCAGCCGGGCAATGACCCGTGCCGGGTTTTCCAGATCCAGCAGAATGGCGCCGATGCTGTATTGGCGCATGGGCCCGACCCCGTGGGTCAGCACAAGCCAGCCTTTATCGGTCTCCAGGGGCGACCCGCAATTGCCGATCTGGACAAATTCCCAGGGGTATTCCGGTTCCTGGATCACCTGGGAGGTCTGCCAGAAATGCAGGTTGTCTGAAAACATGATATGGTTGTTTTCGCCTCCCTGGCGGGACAGCATGGCATATTGACCGTTTATTTTGCGGGGGAAAAGAGCCATGCCCTTGTTTTGAGCCGCATCGCCGTTGAGGGTCCGGATTTTAAAATGAACGAAATTCTTTGTTTCGATCAACTGCGGTAAAATGGTCCTCCCGTTATAGGCCGTATACGTGGCGTAATAGGTACTCTCCTGGTCATCATCGAAAAATTGAACAAACCGGGCATCTTCAATCCCCCGGCTCTCATTTCTTGAAACCGGAAAGATGACCCGTTCGGAAATTCTGTGATCGGCATGAAAGTCCACTTCATAATTGGAATCCGCAAGCCATGTCATAAAACTGAACGCTTTTTTCTGTTTGGCCGCAGAAAATTGCGGATTTGCTTTGAGGATACGGATTTGTTCGATAAGTTCCTTAAAAATGAATTCTTCGGGCAGACGGCCGAGAACATAGGTGCTGATTTCGTTGTTGGCCTTCATTTCATCCAGTTTGCGCTGGAAAACGGGCCGGTCGTAGACAGGATCCTTTTTTAAATCCGGGGTTTCCACAAACTCACTGACCGGATCAAAACAAAAGGTGTTTTGCCAGTTCAGGATCCCGCTTCGGAATACAATGGAGGATACATGGCCTTCACCGGTGGCCCTCAGACTCATGACAAACCGGAGGCTGCCTTTTTCAAGGTGTCTCTGATCCGGATGGGGCACAATGGACGGGTTGAAAAGCGCGGCCGACTCTATCGCATACTCTTTTGTAAAATAAGCCCCGATCAGTCCCTTTTGAACGTCACTGACCGATACGCCCTTGGGCAGGAAATCCTTTACCCGGACCAGGTGCCGTTCAAAAATATGATGGATGTCTTCGTGCCGGGTCGAAAAGTCCTTGCGTATTTTTGCCATCAGATCTTTGGCAAAGGCATCGGGTAGATCCATGATCCGGCCGATAATTCTGGATATGCGTTGCGGGTCATCCGGAATATGAGGGCGTGTAATGACCCGGGATATATCTCCGATGATCTTGTTGGGTTTTCTTGTCACTTTCAATTGAACAGGATGTTTTGCCTTCATGTGCGGATTTCCTTGTGTAAATACATTTTTAAAGGCACATGGGTCATGCCCGGTGCCCTTTGTGACCACTGTCAAACGGCCGGCCGGGAAGAAGACAGACAAATCGATACCAGATCGTCAATCTTTGCCGTACCCGCACATATGACCGTATCCGCTCCCCCCCAGTAAATTTTTACCGTACCGTCATTTTCCGGAACCGCACCGCAGGTAAACACCACATTGGGAACATAACCGCTCCGTTCCCAGGGATCTTCCGGCTGAAGAATCCAGTCATCACCGACGCCGATGATTCTTGCCGGGTCATCTAAGGCATGCAGGGCAACGCCGAGCCGGTATACGGTGCCGGACATGGTTTTGAAAACCCCATGATAGATATTCAGCCAGCCTTTGCCGGTTTTTATGGGCGGGGCCCCGGGTCCGATTTTCATCTCATCCCAGTGATAAGCCAAGGGTTTCATGATCACCCGGGAATCCCCCCAGTGAACCAGATCCGGAGAATAGGAAATCCAGATGGACCAGGGAGATATTTCCGAATGGGGCCGGTCCAAACGCACATACCGGCCCTTTATTTTTTCAGGAAAAATGACCACGTTACGAAAATCCGCCTGGGTGATCAGGGCAATGCGTTCAACCGTTTTAAAATCAGTTGTCCTGGCCAGGGCGATGCGGGCGCCGTGACAAGAATAGGCACTGTAGGTGAGCCAAAATTCATCTCCTACCGGATTGATGCGCAGATCTTCTACGCCGAAGGCTTCATACTCGGCAAAAACACCTTCTTTCGCCGGGATTAAAAAAGGTTCGGGGGCAACGGTAAATGAAAATCCATCCCTGCTGTCTGCCCGTCCGATGATGGAACGTCCGTTGTGAAGATGGGATCTGAACAGCATGATATATTGCCCCTGATATTTGATCACACCGGCATTGTGAACCGTTGCCACCGGATAGGGAACATCCTTTTTTGTCAGGATGGGATTG
>JAABTU010000363.1 GCA_011389715.1 Desulfotignum sp. | reverse complement strand
CCAGGGAGATAACAAGGGCGGCAAAGGCACCCATGGCATACAGATAGGGCCGCATGCGGCTGGCAACCCCATAGACCTCCTGCATGGGGTCCACCGCCAGAATATACCAGCCCCAGGGGGAAAAGTAGGTAAACCGGGCCAGACTGGCCTCTTTTCCCATGTCCAGCACCAGGCGTTCGGTGTTGTTTTTCAGGGCCTTGAACCAGGCATCATTGCGCACATCTGTGTTCACCATGTATTTGCTGGGATGAAAAACAATGGTGCCGGCCGTGTCCACCCCGAAAATATATCCCAGGTCTCCCACGCCGATGTTGGCAATTTCCACGGCAGCATCCATCTTTGCTTTGATAATACTGGCGGGAATGGTTGCCAGTCCGTATTCATTGAGCATCTGTTCCTGGGAGGTGACAATGACCATGGCTTCGGACAGCCGGGTGTCCAGCCAGGTTTCCCCAAGGTCGACAAGGGCGGTGCGGGAAGCGTAGTAGGCGGTTCCCACAATGGTAAACAGAAAAAATATCACCAGGGGCAGGGTGGTTAGCAGTATTTTGGTGTAGATTTTCATTCCAGAATCACTATACATAATATTTAAGGAAAAGCAAAATACTGGGTATTTTTTGCAAATGACAATTTTATGCTTACCATACTTTTCAGGTCAGAGTAAAAACCCATGCCTGTCATGCAGGCATTTCTATAACAAAACAGGAGATGGGATATGGCTCAGGAAACCTTGACATTGCCGGTAACCGGCATGAGCTGCACCAATTGTGCCGCCAATATCGATAAAAACCTGGGAGCCATGGATGGTATTGTGGCGGTTGCAGCCAGTTTTGCCTCGGAAGGGGTAAAGATAACTTTTGATTCCGGCCGGACAGGTTTGGAAAAGATTGTAAAAAAAATCCAGGATCTGGGGTTTGATGTGCCCACAGCTTCGGCAGAGGTGCCGGTGACCGGCATGAGCTGTGCCAATTGTGCAGCCGGCATTGAACGCACCCTTAATCAGCAGACACAGGGGGTGGTGAATGCATCGGTGAATTTCGCCTCGGAACGGGTCAGTATCCGGTATATCCCGTCTGAGGTATCTTTGGATGACATGGGAAAAAAAATCAAAGACCTGGGATTTGAACTGATCCTGACCGATGATGAAGCGGATGCCGCTGATGTGGAAGAGATTGCCAGGAACAGGGAAATCAGGGACCAGACCAGAAAATTTGTCATTGGCGCGGCCTTTGCCCTGCCCTTGTTTCTTTTGAGCATGTCCAGGGATTTCGGGCTGACCGGGGCCTGGAGCCATGCACCATGGATGAACTGGCTGTTTCTGCTTCTGGCCACCCCGGTGCAGTTTTATACCGGAATGGACTATTACGTGGGCGCTTATAAAGCCTTGAAAAACCGGTCCGCGAACATGGATGTCCTCATTGCCTTAGGATCTTCTGTGGCCTATTTTTATTCTCTGGCCATCCTGGTGGTGCCGGCCCTCACAGGGCATGTGTATTTTGAAACCGCTGCCGTGATCATCGTGCTGATCAAATTCGGCAAACTGCTGGAAGCCAGGACCAAAGGCAAGACCGGTGGGGCCATTAAAAAACTCATGGGCCTGGCCCCCAGAACCGCCACCCGTATGGAGAACGGAAAAAAAATCGAAGTATCCATTGCCAGTGTGCAGGCGGGTGATCTGCTGCTCATCCGTCCGGGAGAGCGGATTCCCGTGGACGGCCAGGTGACGGAGGGACGCTCCAGCGTGGATGAATCCATGCTCACGGGTGAGCCCGTCCCTGTGGAAAAAAATGTGGAAGACATGGTTACCGGCGGCACAGTGAACAATGACGGCCTGCTGCAGATAACCGCCACCCGGGTGGGAAAGGATACGGTCCTGGCCCAGATCATCCGAATGGTCCAGGAGGCCCAGGGCAGCAAAGCCCCGATTCAGGCCCTGGCAGACCGGGTGGCAGCCGTGTTTGTCCCCGCTGTCATCGCCATTGCCCTGGTGACATTCGGGATCTGGTGGATGGTTACCGGTGAATTTGTGCCGTCCATGATACGCATGGTGGCGGTGCTGGTCATTGCCTGTCCCTGTGCCCTGGGACTTGCCACCCCCACAGCCATCATGGCAGGTACGGGCAAGGGTGCGGAAAACGGGATCCTTTTCAAGCGCAGCCAGGCCCTGGAAACCGCAGCCAGGCTCACCACCATTGTTCTCGACAAGACCGGGACCATCACCCGGGGCAAGCCGGATGTCACCGATCTGGTACCGGCCCCCGAAGCGCCGGTTTCCGAGGAAGACCTGCTGGTGCTGGCAGCCTCTCTGGAGCAGGGATCTGAGCATCCCTTAGGCAGGGCTGTGGTGGAACATGCCAGGCAAAAGGGCCTGGATCTGACTGATCCAAAAGAGTTCGCCTCCCACAGCGGAGACGGGGTCCAGGGCATTATATCCGGCCGCGACCTGCGCCTGGGCAAGCCCGGCTGGTTTGACGGCCATGTGACAGATGCTTTCGACAGCCGGATCAGGCAGCTGCAGGACCAGGGCAAAACCGTGATGGTGCTGGCGGAAACTGACCGAGCCCTGGGACTTGTCTGCGTGTCAGACGTGGTCAAGCCTGAGTCAAAACAGGCCATTGCCGCGTTGCAGAAAGAAGGATTGCGGGTGGTCATGCTCACCGGAGACAATGCAGCCACGGCCCGGGCCATTGGTGCCCAGGTGGGGGTGGATGATATTGCCGCCGATGTCCGGCCCGGGGAAAAGGCGGATAAAATCGATGAGATACGCAAAACCAGCAGATGGGTGGGAATGGTGGGGGACGGCATCAATGATGCGCCTGCCCTGGCAAAGGCTGATGTGGGGTTTGCCATCGGCACAGGCACGGATGTGGCCATTGAGACAGGGGATGTAATCCTGTCTTCGGGAAAGCTCACCGGCATTCCCCTGGCCATAGCCATCAGCCGCCGCACCATCGGCACCATCCGCCAGAACCTGTTTCTGGCGTTTATCTATAACATTGTGCTC
>JAABTU010000362.1 GCA_011389715.1 Desulfotignum sp. | reverse complement strand
GACGGTTTGATCGATTTTAGTGGTTTTGCAGTCAAGGAAGTTGGCGATGGCGATTTGTTCTCGCCAAGGCGGATCAGGTAATTTTTGAGTACCCATGGTAGCAGCATTGGTCCTTGGCATTTTAGAACCATACGTGAATGAATTTACAAAAGAAATAAACGATGAGGACAAAAGCAAATATTTATAATATAAGGCGATGTTGTTTTTTTTAACTCGATATACAATGAATTCCGTTGAACATACACCGCTTTTATTTGCAAGTGCAACCTTCGCTAAATATGGTCTTAATTTCCCAAAAAGAATATCCTTTTTATAAAACCGGTTAACTAATCCTTCAACTTTTGTTTGACCATCGATAAATCGTCCTGTCCAGGATTCTATATTTTCCATGCCATAACAGTATTGGTTTGAATTATTGCTGGTTATCTTTTCGATAACTTGTCGCATTCGATGTTTTAGAGGGATTATTTCCCAATGTGCCGGAATCTCCCCGATCCACTCCACCCCGGAATCCTTATACGCCTCATATCCTGGCATCAATGTCTTTATATCAGTCATTGTCCACCGCAGATACCGTTGCCACATCAACGCCCAGGATATCGGCGATCAGTCCTTCCGCCTGTTGTTCCAGATCCAGGATATCGGCTGCCACCGCTTCCATGGACCGCAGGGGCTTGTGGCGGTAGAAATATTTGTTGAAGCTGACCTCATAGCCGATCTTGACCGAATCCAGATTGATCCAGGCCTCAGGAACATGGGGGGCCACCTCTTTTTTGAAAAAACCGTGGATGTCATCTTTGAGGGGGACGGATTCATGGTCCCGAAGATCAGTGCAGGGCTCATAGGTGAGGTACACCCCTGTTTTGTCTGTGGGATAATACCCGAAGTCGGGCAGGGCGGATTCTTCGCATCCCAGATGATCCAGCAGCCTGTCCAGTTTGTCGCCGGAGAGTTTGACCTTTTTTTTAATGACCCTGCGGGCGGTTTCATCATACCAGGACACGGCATTGAGGATGGTCTTTTTTTCCGTGGCCGACAGTCTTATTTTCTGTGCTTTCAGGGCGCTGTCCACGGCTTTTTCAAACCGGTTGAAATCGTCCCATTCATCCGGTCCGATCTTCTCCATGAGTTTCTGGGCCGCTGCCACCAGTTTCAATTGCCTGGTCCAGGTATCGAGGCTGAACATTTTTTTGCGGTTTCTGCCGTTCAGGGCAATGCCGCTGTCCTCACAAAATCCCAGGATCTGTTTTTCATTTTCAGCCAGGGTGCCGGGGGTGTAGACGGCATCCCCGAACTGTTCGTAGATCCATTGCATGTGTTCTGCCAGGGTTCTGTCAAACCGCAGGGGTGCTGTCCGCTCCGGTGAAATCCGGGCCTTCCTGCGGTCAGGCCGCTCAATGGCCACCTTGTAATATCCAAAATCAATGTTTTCAAACACTTTGGCGGCAATGCAGGTATTATTTTTGTTTTCGTCCTGTTCCGGTTCTTTGATGTCCATGGCAAGAAAGCAGGTGACAATCTCCCGGATATGATCCGGGGAGAATTCACAGTTCTTGTTGCCCAGGTTCTTTCTCAGTTTCCTGAAAACTCGGGAGGCATCTATGAGCTGGACCTTTCCTTTTCTATGGGGCTGCTTGTTGTTGGACAGCAGCCAGATATAGGTGGTGATGCCGGTGTTGTAGAACAGGTTGTTTGGAAGCTGGATAATGGCTTCCAAAAGATCATTTTCAATGATGTGCCGGCGGATATTGCTTTCGCCGGAACCGGCATCCCCGGTAAACAGGCTGGAGCCGTTGTGGACCGATGCAATCCGGGAGCCTGCCGTACTTTCGGAAAGATCTTTCATCTTGCTGATCATTTCCATCAGAAACAAAAGCTGACCGTCGCTTGTGCGTGGAACAGCATCCACTGGCTGCGGCTGATGCCGGTAATCTTTGAGAATGACCTTGAACCGCGGATCAATGACCGCTGCCCCGTCCTTGATAAATTTTACTTCGCTGGCCCAGCTTTTCCCGTAGGGCGGATTGGACAACATGAAATCAAACCGGCTGGAAGCAAACTCATCCGTGGACAGGGTGGAGCCGGGGCGGATATTTTTGGGATCATTTCCCTTGATCATCATATCGGATTTGCAGATGGCATAGGTTTCATCGTTGATCTCTTTGCCGTAAAGATACACATCCCCTGTGGCCCGGATCTGTCCTTTTTTATCTGCAATGAAATTCTGGGATTCGGTGAGCATGCCCCCGGACCCGCAGGCCGGATCATAAATGGTCATGACAACAGGAAGTCTGTCTTTTACCGGTTCAAACACCAGCCGGGTCATCAACTCGATCACCTCTCTGGGCGTGAAATGCTCGCCGGCCTCTTCATTGTTTTCTTCGTTGAATTTCCTGATCAGCTCTTCAAAGACATATCCCATGCCCAGGTTGGTTAAGGCGGGCATCAGATTGCCGTCCGGGTCCAGCTTGTCATGGGGGGTCAGGTTCAGGTAAGGGGAGGTGAATTTTTCCAGGACATCCAGCAGCACGTCCTTGGCAGCCATGTGGCGGATCTGTGTTTTGAGGTTGAATTTTTCAATGATCTCTTTGACATTGGCTGAAAAACCAGCCAGGTAATCCTCCACATTGGCCTGGAGGATCTGCTGGTTGTTGGTGGCCGTGGCAAAAAGGCTTTTCAAGGTCCACTTGCTGATATTGTAAAATACATAACCCGCCGCATCCTGCAGCCCTTTTTCATCCAGTTCCACCAGCCCCATGTCATCTTTCTGGAAAGCCACTTCCTCGAGCACCTTTTCCTTGGTCGGCTCCAAAAGACTGTCCAGCCGCCGTAAGACCACCATGGGCAAAATAACATCCCGGTATTTGCCCCGGACATAAATATCTCTCAGGCAGTCATCAGCAATGGA
Source organism: Desulfotignum sp. (assembly GCA_011389715.1). GTDB lineage: Bacteria > Desulfobacterota > Desulfobacteria > Desulfobacterales > Desulfobacteraceae > Desulfotignum. The sequence goes on along the minus strand of JAABTU010000362.1, from coordinate 99 downwards.
CCAGATAAATGATACGTTCTTATTGTGCACAGCTTGGTTCATTATTTGTTGGCTCTTTAATTTTTATAAGCAGGGTTGCGGTTTTTAAACATGGGATAA
>JAABTU010000361.1 GCA_011389715.1 Desulfotignum sp. | reverse complement strand
GTGTTAAGTTAATATCTGCCTGCTCATACTTTCATTTTTGGTTGTGCCCGCCAGGGCATGGGGGTTATATGAAAGCCATCAGTACTCAGCTAAAAGCTACCAGCTAACAGCTAACAGCTTTCATATTTGGTTACTTCTTTCCAGACTATACCCTGGCAAACCATTGCCTGGCAATGATTTTTTGTTTTCTGCTGCAAAAGGATTTCCAGGCAGAAAGACCCGGCATGCAAAATTATTTTACGGCAATCACATTTTTTTTATTGACTTAACCGGATATTCTTAATATGTGATGGAAAAGTAAAATAAATCAAATTCAGCAAATAATGCCGATTTGGATCTCCTTCTGGACGTTGCCGCCTTCTCGCCCGGCTGTTGAAAATACATGTTGCTGGTCTTCAGCAATTGCAGGATATACAGACACAACGCTGTAAGTACAAAATAGTTACTATATCGCTACAAACTAGATAAAACCAGATAAATTATGGCTTATCCAATGAAAAAGGAGGTGATAGCATTCTCTGTTTTTATTAAAATTATTTATTATTTCAAATAATTACACCATAACAAAGGAGATGCCGCATGAGCAAAAAAGAAGTTGTCGAAACCACGGAAGCCCAGATCGCTGTCCACTGGAAGGAAGAAGAGTACTATTATCCTTCCCCCAAATTCATCGGCCAGGCCAATCTGACCGATCCAGACATCTTTGACCGGTTCAGTCTGGACAATTTCCCGGATTATTATACGGATTTTGCTGAAATGCTCACCTGGTATAAATACTGGGACGAGGTCCTGGACACCAGTGACGCGCCCTGTTTCAAATGGTTTAAAGGCGGTTTGATCAATGCCAGCTACAACTGCATCGACCGCCATCTGAAAGACAACAAGAACAAAACCGCCATCCATTTTGTTCCGGAACTCGAAGAAGAGCGCATCGACCATATCACCTACCAGGAACTGTATGTCCGGGTCAATGAATTCGCCTCCCTGCTGCGGGATTTTGCAGGGCTTACGCGCGGTGACCGGGTCACCATTCACATGCCCATGTCCGCCGAACTGCCCATCACCATGCTGGCCTGTGCCAGACTCGGGGTGATTCATTCCGTGGTGTTCGGCGGGTTCTCCGCATCCGCCTGTGCCGACCGGATCGTGGATTCCAATTCCCGGGTACTCATCACCATGGATGCCTATTACCGGGCCGGCAAACTGCTCAACCACAAACAGCATGCAGACGAAGCCGTCAAAATTTCCGAAAAACAGGGCCAGGTGGTGGACAAGGTGCTGGTGTGGCAGCGGTATCCGGGCAAATATTCTTCAGATACCCCCATGGCCGACGGCAGGGATGTGTTTGTGAACGAAGAGTTGAAAAACCACTATGGCAAACGCATTGAACCGGAAAAGATGCTGTCTGAAGACCCCCTGTTTCTCATGTACACCAGCGGCACCACCGGCAAACCCAAGGGATGTCAGCACGGCACCGGCGGATACCTGGCCTATGTCACGGCCATGTCCAAATATATCCAGGATATCCATCCGGAAGATGTGTACTGGTGCATGGCGGACATCGGGTGGATCACGGGCCATTCCTTTATCGTATACGGCCCCCTGGCCCTGTGCGCCTCCTCCGTCATCTACGAAGGGGTGCCCACCTATCCGGATCCCGGCAGGTCCTGGCGCATCGCCCAGGAACTCGATGTCAACATCTTCCACACCGCCCCCACCGCCATTCGCGCCCTGCGCAAACTCGGACCTGACGAACCGGCCAAGTACACCTATCACTTCAAACACATGACCACCGTGGGCGAGCCCATCGAACCGGAAGTGTGGAAATGGTATGAAAGTGCCGTGGGCAAGGGAGAGGCCATTATCGTGGACACCTGGTGGCAGACCGAGACCGGCGGGTTTTTATGTTCCACCGTGCCGGGCATCAAGCCCATGAAACCGGGCAGCGCCGGCCCCGGGGTTCCGGGCATCCACCCCTTCATCCTGGATGACGAAGGCAATGAGATCAACGAAACCGGGATTGCCGGCAATATCTGCATCCGCAACCCCTGGCCGGGACAGTTCCAGACCATCTGGGGAGACCGCCAGCGGTTTGTGGACACCTATTTTGCCCCGGTGTGCAGAAATCCGGAGAGCAAGGACTGGAAAGACTGGCCCTATCTGGCCGGCGACGCCGCCATGATGGCCGAAGACGGCTATTTCAGGATCCTGGGACGGATCGATGATGTGATCAATGTATCCGGCCACCGACTGGGAACCAAAGAGATCGAATCAGCTGCCATGGTGGTGGATGAGGTGGCGGAAGCCGCGGTTGTACCGGTATCCCATGAGATCAAAGGCAAGGAACCGGATCTGTACATTGCCCTGAAAACCGGGGTCCAGCCGTCGGACGAACTGGCAAAGAAAATCTCCGACGCCATATGCGACCAGATCGGCAAGATTGCCAAACCCAGACGCGTCTGGCTGGTGCCGGACATGCCCAAAACCCGGTCCGGAAAAATCATGCGCCGGGTCTTGGGCGCAATCTCCAACAAAGGCGATGTAGGAGATGTCATGACCCTGGCCAACCCGGAAGTTGTGGAAGAGATCAAGAACATGGTTCAAAAATAACGCTGCGCTGTTAATGCGAGGAGGAAAAACAATGTCCAATCTGTATGACCAGGCCCATGAACAATCCATCAAAGACCCGGAAGGATTCTGGGGGCCCATTGCCGAAGAGTGCCACTGGTATAAAAAATGGGACAAGGTGCTGGATGATTCCAACGCCCCCTTTTTCCGGTGGTTTGTGGGTGGAGAAACCAACACCTGCTACAACGCGGTGGACCTGCATGTGGATCAAGGAAGGGGAGACCAGGCTGCCGTCATTTATGACAGCCCGGTGACCGACACCATCACAACCTATACCTACAATGACCTGAAAGACCAGGTGTCTCGCTTTGCCGGGGTCCTGAGGGAAAGGGGCGTGGCCAAAGGAGACCGGGTCATCATCTACATGCCCATGATTCCCCAGGCCCTGTTT
>JAABTU010000360.1 GCA_011389715.1 Desulfotignum sp. | reverse complement strand
GGCGAAGGACTGTTCCCGGCCCCGGAGGAGATCTCCCTGGATTGCTCCTGCCCGGACTGGGCCGTCATGTGCAAGCATGTGGCAGCGGTATTGTACGGGGTCGGGGCCCGGCTGGACCAGGACCCGTCCCTGTTTTTTGTGTTACGCAAAGCCGATGTCAAGGACCTGGTGTCTGAAACAGTCAAAGCCGGCAAAAAAAAGCTGCTTGTCCGGTCCAGGCAGAAATCTTCGCGCATCATGGAGGACCAGGCAGACCTGTCCGGATTGTTCGGGGTCGATCTGGATGAAGGCATGGCCCCTGATGACACGCCCACACAAACAGTGCGAACAAAAAAGAAACAAACCGCATCGCCCCGGCTGAAACGGCTGAAAAAAAGCAAGGCTGCCGTTACCCGGCCGGCTGCCAAAAAAACCTCTGCCCCTCAAGCGGCCTTCAAAAAAGGACCACAAAAGGCTGCCCCGCCTGAAACCACGTCAAAAAAAATCAAAAATGCCGCCGGCGTTGAAACCTTTTTCAAACGGCGGACAAAACGGCTCACCCAAGTGGCTGAAGTGATCGAAAAATCGGACATGGATCCCCAGAAGGTCAGAAACATCCTGTTCCGCCTGGTACAACTGGGCAAGCTCGAACGGGTCTCCCGGGGGGTATACCGGTGGTCCCGGTAATCTGAAATCGGGCTGTTTCGGAATAATGGTTAAAACAGCCTCGGCGCTTTGGATAAATTGAAATAATAAGCTGAAATTGATTATGGCAAGTCCCATGACTGACACCACCCTCGCATATTACACCGCCTGCTGGAAAGACCTGGTCCGGCGGTATGAATCCGCAGATGTTACGGAACTGCACGCTCTGCTGGCATCCAGCTTTTCCCCCGGTGCCCGCCTGCTGGAGCTGGGATGCGGTTCCGGCAGGGATGCCGCGCACATGCTGGCCAACGGATTCGACGTGATTGCCTCGGATGCGGTCCAGGAGATGATCGATGCGGCCGCCGCCTGCCACCCTGCCCTTGCCGGCCGCCTCTGCCGCATCTGCCTGCCCCGGGACCTGCCCCCTTCTCTGGGACCCTTTGACGGGGTGTATGCTGTCGCCACCCTCATGCACTTAACCCGGCCCGCCATCCAGGAGGTCTTTTCCGGAATCCGCCGGATCCTCGTCCCCGAAGGCCGCCTGTTTTTCTCCGTGCCCCTGCACCGGGACGATGTTCAGGCTGATGAATGCGATGCCAAGGGCCGCCGGTTCACCGCCATGACCCTTACTGCCTGGACCGGCCTCTGCCGGGAAAGCGGATTTGACATCATCACATCCACAGTCTCATCCGACGGGCTGGGCCGGAAATCCTTTGCCTGGTTCAACTGCCTGGCCGTGACATGCAGAAAATAAGCAGCGGCCAGGAGGAAAAAATAATTGCTTCATCGTTTCTTGCATACGCTGCAGACCTGAACATAAAAAAATTCCGATCACATCATCAATGCCATTATCCGGGCGGATCATATCCAAATCTAGACAGCAACCGGTGTTAACGTGTAAACGCGGGCAAGACTTGCTGCCCTCGCAATGTCACCTTTTCGGAGGGCATCCCGTACATCGTCCATTTTATAAGCATCTTGCAGAGAGATATAAGGTGACCAACCAGTTTCTGTATAAATATATTCAATTTCAATTTCAGCAACATAGCTCCCTTCGTGAACCAGTTTTTTTTGTTTCCTGGTTTTCATCATTTTCTGCTCCTAAAATCCTCACTCCATTTATCTGGATCAGGCCTGTATGCTGTGACAAGTACTGCTGGTCTTTCTGTGTCCCTGGCTATACCCCATACAGCATGAACAGGTTGATTTTCTTGATCATGCTGAAGAACAAGCACACATGGCCCTTTTTTGAAATTTGGATAATTTTCAAGCAAAACAGCATTTTCCATACCCGACACCAAAATGCGAACTGTAAGGCTATCCGCTGAAAGTTCATCGTAAGCATGTACTGATATTCGAACATCACCTTCAACTACTAAATTCTTCAACAATTCAAGTGTTTTGCTCATAGTTTAAGATTATCATGGATTCATCTTGAGAACAACAGCACTGACAAGCATTTGACAATTATTTTTTGTATGCATACAAAAAGGGCTACAGTATGAAATAAGAAATAGATCCTGCTGCGGACGTTTACCAGTGACCGACACCACCCTTGCATATTGCACCGCCTGCCACCCGGCCCTTGCCGGCCGCCTCTGCTGCATCTGCCTGCCCCGGGACCTGACCCCCTCTCTGGGACCCTTTGACGGGGTGTATGCCGTCGCCACTCTCATACACCTGACCCGGCCCGCCCTCCAGGAGTTCTTTTCCGGAATCCGCCGGATCCTCGTCCCCGGAGGCTGCATGTATTTCAGGCAGCCGGGTGTCACTGCTGTAAAGAAGGAATGTTGAAAAACCGCAGGGCATTCTGCCAGGTGAGTCCTTCCAGTTCTGACGCAGAAAACCCGGCATCTGCCAGCCACTTGAGTTCCCGGTCCCAGGCATAGGGAATGTTGGGAAAATCCGAGCCGTACATGACCCGGTCCAGGGGAAACGCCCGGAGATCCGGCCGGGTATGGGCGGGAAAATAATCGGTGAGCACCATTGCGGTATCCAGCCACAGGTTGTCATGGGCCGCCATCAAAGACTGATAGGCGGATATCTCGTCAAACCCCAGGTGGGGTACGCAGAATTTGAGGTCCGGAAACCGGGTGAGAACCCCTGCCACCTTGTCCGCCCGGCACAGCTTGTACGGATCGCACCGGTAGTGCTCACTTTTGGGCTCCCGGCCGGCATGCACCACCATGGGTTTGCCATGGGCTGCGCACACGGCGCAGATCTCATCCATGTGCGGACTGTCCATGTCAAAACACTGGACATGGAGATGCAGCTTCACACCCCCCAGGCCCCGGTCAAAGGCCTGTGTCAGAATATCAGCCGCCCCCGCCTCTCCGGGAAACACTGTGGCCATGCCGGTCACCTTCCCCTGAAACATCCGGCACAGACCTGCCATGTAATCGTTG
>JAABTU010000359.1 GCA_011389715.1 Desulfotignum sp. | reverse complement strand
ATTTATTTCATTACAGCTGCCTACCGAATTTGCTTGCATTGTTTTTTATATTGTGAATAAAATTACATAATTTATAACATTTACTTCTCATTTTTAGGAAATAAATGTTATAAATAACCATATCAATTTCTTCACAATTATTGCATGGTACTTTATCTGGGCCAGTTATTCAAATATTTTCTGCATCATCCCATCCAAGGTCTGACTGAATTTTGCACACTATGGTTTAAAAATATTGGACCGGTAGCGATGATTGTGCTATTTAACAGATATTTTGATCTGCTGAATGCAGCCGATTGCCATTATATGCTGTATAGGACAAAGATGCCCGAAACATAATAGGCCAACATGAAAAATTCCAATTCGCTTGCTTTATCCGGCAAAGACATGGCTGTTTTGCTCAAAGCAGTTTGTGAAAGCCTCTGCGGGCCTGGGGAATATCGTCGCCCTTCCTATCCTGGAAAAAAACCATCAACTGCCCCTTTCAGCCGAAACACACTGATACCTGCCATCCACCGGAAGCCCAACAGGAGACTCAATGGACACGAAAGTTAGATATTTTCAAACCAACGGTATTACCTTTCAGGTCAACTCCGAGTTCCCCATTGATAAAAACACCTTTCACCCCAAATTCAATCCCTTCGAAACATCAGGCCCGGGAGAAGATACCGTGATTTTAACCCATCACTTCTACATGCCGGATCTGTCAGAAACGTTTGGATCGATGGAAAACGAACTGTATAAAAAAGATCAATGGCACATCTATAAGACACGCAACCACTGGATATACCACTACCACCCGATATTTGTTGAAGATCCGCAGCATGCAGCCACAGCCGTCTTCAACCGGGCTCATACCTGTGGTGACATCTACTTTGACCAGGTTGATGTGGCAGATTACAGAAACTTGAAACTGCTCGGCCTGACCGGCCTGCCTACCGATCAGATCTTGATGGCCAGGTTAATGGTGGACCGGAACGGATTTCTGTTCCATGCAAATGGCGTCTGCTTCAAAGGCAGGACCATTCTGTTTACAGGTGAATCTGGTGCGGGCAAAACCACCATCTCCAGAATGATGCAGCAGGCCGGGGGAAAAGTTTTCTGCGACGACAGGGCTATCATTCAAAGAAAAAACACCGGCTTCACAGCATCCGGCAGCTGGATACACCCGGTAGTTACCCGGTACGCGGACCACACCGGAAATATCGGAGCGGTATTTTTCATTGAGCAGTCAAAGGAAAACCTTATCACTCCCATCCCGAAAACCACCCGTAAATATGAAAACGCCATGAAGGCCATTGTCAAAAGCTTCTCCACTGCCGGCCATTGGGCTGAAACACTTGGACTTGTTGATGAATTTGTTAGGAAAATACCATTTTATACCTTGAAATTCAAACTGACAAATGACATATGTAGCCTTATAGAAATGGAGCTGGAATCAGAGGGAATATAATGAATACCAAAAAATCAAACCCCGTCAGGCAGCAGCTGAACCCTGCCAGTATTTTCCAAAAGACAGACAACCTCATTGTCAAGGAAATCGAAGATGAACTCATGATAGTGACCACAAGCGATGATATGACCGACATCAACAGCGCCGTATACACGGTCAATCCCACAGGCCGGGAGGTATGGGAAAAAATTGACGGGACCCTTACTCTTGAAGCTATTATCCGGACAATGACCGATGAATACAAGGCCCCAAAACAACGTATCGAAAACGATGTCAGGGCAATCATGGGCCAATTTCTCGATAAAAGGCTGATTTTTGAAAAACCAAAGCACAAATGAAAAAACCGTATCCGCAAAAGATGCCGGCACCCTGCTCAGAGAACTGGCGGGCCGCCAGGTTCCTTTTTACGGGCAGGTCAAAGGCACCAGCATGCTCCCCTGGATCAAGGATGGCGACACCGTCACCATCATCCCCTTGACAGCCCCACCCCAAACAGGAAACATTATAGCATTTTATGACAAATTGAACAGCAGGCTGGTCACTCACCGGGTGATAAAAACCACCCCTACTCAAATTTTAACCAAAGGAGACAACTGCCTGGCCCCTGATCCGCTTATGTCACGAAACGATATTGCCGGCCGGGTGATCTGTATAAAACGAATTGAACACATTGTAAGATTCGGTATGGGAACTGAGGCCTACTTGATTGCCAGGCTGTCACAGTTCAATGTGTTACCGGTCGCAACACGGCTCGTAAAAAAAATACACCGACTACTTTTCAATTCGGCATGGTTGTTGCAATGAAAACTTTCAAAACATAGCAAACATAACCCGAAAAAAAGGAAGGCAAAATGAAACATACAGAAAAAATCAAAGAAAAAATATGGATCACACCGGAAATAAAAACCATAACTGGGTTCAATGTTCATGAGAGTGTGGTAGCGACATCGGGATCACCGGTGGATCCATTTAATAACAGCTCTGCACCTCATGGTACTGATGGGACTGGTAATTAACAGCACCCTTTTACAACCGAATTCAATAGAAACTGGTGAACAAAATGAAAAAAACAAAAAGTATAAGTATCTTGCTGGCATCATTAATAATTTTGTTTTCATGTTTATCCCTTACCACCCCATCTTATGCGATAAACATTGAAATAATTGGACGCTCAGGATTTTCAATTGATTACTGGTATAAAGAAAATTTTTTACACTCAACCGAGGTTGGTGAATTCAAAATTCAAATGGATGGTTTTTCAAATGCAGCCTTTTGTGTTGAACTTGGGGTCCCTTATGAAACAGGATCAGCATTTTTAACCGACCCAAGCTTCTATTCTCCAGAAAACTCTACTCCAACCGGATTGCAGGCAGCCTGGTTGATGGATAGTTTCTCAACGGGTTTGGGGTTTGATCCGGAAACACTGAAAACATACAGCTTTCCAAGTACTTATTCAGCTGAAGTGTATACCAATGCCACATCTAATTCCGACACAGATACATACATATGGTCAGGGGAGATAGATAAGGACTTAGACTTGGTCGATATTGATATATTCAATGATATACAGTTGAAAAACAT
>JAABTU010000358.1 GCA_011389715.1 Desulfotignum sp. | reverse complement strand
ACATACTGGAGCAGAAGGGGGCGGACAAGATTATTGCCGTGTGTGTCGAAAGCCCTCATCCAGAGGCAAAACTGACAAACCGGTCTCCGGGGATCAAGCAGGTGATTGCCAGAACCATCAGTATCGTGCACGGCAGGGCCACCAGCGGATTTGTTCAGCACGCAGATGTTGTGGTCTATCCGGATGTCCAGGGCTTTGCCTGGGATGATTTTCACCGGGGCAGGGTGCTGATGCAAAGGGGTGAGGATGCCTGTACAGCCAAGATAGAAGAGATCAGGGCATTGGTGAGTCAGCCTTTCAGGAGATGAAACCGGATCTGGATCACAGATTGTTCAAAAAAGACAGGTCCTTTGCCTGGGTGTGTTTGGTGCCGATGGAAAGCACCTCCACGCGGGTGTCAGGCATCAGGCGGTAATAGAGCCGACCCTTGTAGGAAAAGATAACCTCGAACACGGTTTCGCGGTTTTTTTTTCCGAACACCTTGCGCTTGACCGGCACCAGGCCCGGATCCTGGTTGAGCTGGTGGATGACCTCTTCGGCTTTCAACTGCAGTTCAGCAGTCAGTCCGGCAAAGCCGGCCACAGCTTTCGAATGAACTGTTGTCTGTTTGTACAGAGTGGAAAAACGCTTTTGAAAGATCTCCTCTTCCTTGATTTTTTCTTTGCGGACCTTGCGTTTGCCGGTTTCAAACTGCTGGATTTCGTCGCTTAATTCAGCAATGACCTGCTTTTGCTGCTGCTGGTGGGCCAGGTTCGCCTCAAGTTTTTCTTCCAGATTGATGATCTCCTGGATCATCTCCTCTTCATTGACGGTGGCCCGCTTTTTTTCTCCTTCAAAATGCTGTTTCACCTGGCCAAGTTCTGCGGACAATGTCTTTTGTTCCTGATTGAGGGACACAAGTTCTTTTTGGTACGCTTTTTCAAGGTCCTGAAGGTGTGCGATCTCCTGTTCCTGTTTCAAGGTATCGGTTTGGGATTTTTTTGCACCGATGCGGTAAAACCACAAAAACGTGCCAAGGGAGGCCAGGATATACAGGCCTAAAATCAGACCGCTGAGAAGACGGGCATGTGCAATTGACAGGTCAAATTCCAGAACCAGTCCCTGATTCAGCAGGTCGTAGTTTCTGGCAGCGGTTTCAATGGGAGAAATTTGTTGCAGCGGCGCATTTTTGTCATCCAGATCAAAGGCTCTGGGGTACAGCATGGTTCCCTGCCGGGTTGTGACAGAGATCTTTGTCCGTATCCCCCAGGTCTGCAGGTTTTGTTTTTGCAGGAATGTATTGATATTCCGGGTGACAGCCTGTTCAATTTCCAGGGTTCCATTCAACAAAGGCGCGCTGTCGCCGATGTAGATCTCTTCAAGCGCATTTTCAAAGGTGGTCTCCAGATGCTTTTCCAGCACCTGGATGGTGAGGATATACAAAACAGGGGGCAGCAGAATGCACAATATCAAAATTTTAAATGGAAAATATTTTATCATTGGTCAGAACCGGTATGATATATCAATAAACAGCTGGTCATTGTCACTGAATCTTCCAAGCCAGGTATCCCCATCCCCGGAAAAGATGTCAACCCCGATGACCAGGTCAAGGTTTGTGACATAGGTATGGGTAATGCGCGGGGACAGATACCAGGCGTTGTCACTCAGTGTAATGGAATATAGCACTGATGCCTCCAGCCAGTCCATGAAAATATCCCGGCTGATTTCCCCTGACAGAGAATAGTTGTTTCTTTTGAAATAGAGAATGTCAGGCGTATATCCGGATATGTACTGGTGGGTGAACTGCATGTTCAGGTAGATATCTGATTTTGTGGTGTAATCTGCGCCAAAAGTATAGGTGAATGTGGCATTTTTGGAAGAGGTGAGTGAAGCGGTGAGCAACGACTGGTTTTCATACCATGCTGCCTCTCCCCGGATCCCGAAACCAGACAGGGTGGTTTCAAATTCACATCCAACAATATTGGTTCTCTGAAATTCCACCATAATTTTTTCATCGGTGAACACAGCTTTTTCCAGGGCTGTGTTCAAGTTTTCCCGGTTCAGGGTGCCGTCCACATGGATGTTTTTGACAGGAAAACTTGTAAAATATGGCAGATCTTCGGTTGTATGGTGCCAGGATACGCCCAGGTCCCAGTTTTGTATTGTCGTGGCAAAGCGAAAACCCCATTCTGCCTCTGTGGCCGGGTCCTGTTCATCCACAGCCAGATGGTTGAAATAGTGTTTTATATTCTCGGGAACAGGTGATGCAGCGATCTCTTTTTTTAGATGGGTGAAAACCGCCCAGTCTGTTCCAAAATAGTCCAGTTCTGCTTTTTCAAAAACAGGGACAAAGACCCCTTCAAGGGTGAATGTATCAAAAAGCAGCTTGAGGTCCGCCATCCACACCGGCTGTTTGGTTTCCTCATAATCAGCCAGGATGAATTCTCTTGTATCCGTGGGGTTGATGGTGTCCACTGGGCTGATATGATCGGCTTTGCCCCATCGGACAATCTGCTTGCCCAAGGAAAAATCAATGAAGTTGTTGTTATGAAAAAAAACCGCTTCATGCAGATCCAGGTTGTATTCATCGGTCTCATTGTCATTGCCGAAATACAGGTAATCAGACAAAACAGAGACCCTGGCGGTTTTTTTGTATCTGGATTCCAAAAGAATGCGGTTTTTAAGATGGGTCTGGTTTTCAATATGGTCGTTTTTTTTTGTATCCATGGAGGCCCTTATCTGGACAATGCCGGAAAGGGTAAACCCTCCCTTTTTTTCGGAACCGGTTTTTTCAAAAATATCGTCCCCGGACGCATCTTCAAAAAGGAACACTGATTCATCCGGATCATAAGATTTTTCCCCGGATGATGCCGGGGCAGTTTTTTTGTGGTCCCGGTCATCTGAAGGATCTTTTGTCTGGTTTTTTTTCTGGGTCTGGGCTGCATTGTTTTTTGCGATTTCTTTTTGCGGAAAAAGAAAAACAGCAATTTTGAAACCGGGATTCTCCAGGTCTGCTGTCCGGGTGATGCTGTAGTGATACAAGCTATTTTGTGCAATG
>JAABTU010000357.1 GCA_011389715.1 Desulfotignum sp. | reverse complement strand
AAACGCTGGCGCGGATACATGAAGATCGCCGTTCCCATATGGTTTTTCATGGCCATCGGCCCCGGTGTGCTCATCGGCAACAATGCCATATCCTTTGCCGGGTTTCCGCCCATCTGGTCCTGGCAGATCATCTGGTGGATACTGGGTATCATACTGATGTGGGGCCTGTGTTTTAAAGCGGAAATGTCCACCACATCAGCCGAGCAGATCAGACGGGCGGATGAGGAAACCATGGATGTTACCAAGGAAGCTGATAATTGATTTGACAACCTTATAAATCAAGGAGATTCACCATGGAACTGGAAGACAAATACCTTATTGCAACCCTCATTTTCTGCGTACTGTTCGTGGCCTCATTCGGCTGGGGATGGTGGGGATAATCACATATCATAATCTATAATACCAGAAAGAATTCCGGACAAAGCCCTTTGTCCGGAATTCTTTATTTTTTGTACCCATGACCCTGAGCCACCGATTCTGGATATTCGCCCTGGCAGGTGCGGGCATCATTTTCCTGATTTTCGCAGGTATGGGTGTGTACGTCTGGTTGCACCTGACCCCTGAACAGGTAAAAGTGGCGGCAGATTTCTGTAAGAGTCATGCAGCTGTGCTGCTAGGGGGGGTTCTCCTTTTGTGCCTGGTGTTCTGGGCCGCATCAGACCTGGTGTATGCCAATTACATCAAACCGGTGAAAAAAATATCTGCCGAAGTTGCCATGATCTATGCATCCAACCCTGCTTTGCGCATCCCTGTGAGAGGAAATCTGGACATCCAGGCCCTGGCCAGAACCATCAACACCTTTGCCGACATGTTTGAAAAACAGGACCAGACCATTGCCCACCAGGTGCTGGCTGCCAGAAAAGAAACCGAACAGGAAAGAAACCTGCTGGCCGCCATCATGGGAGAACTGCCCCAGGGGGTGATCATCTGCAACGCCAGCGGCCGGATTCTGCTGTACAACTCTTTGGCAAAAACCATATTCACCCGGTCTAAAGACCTGGAAAAAACAGAACACTTCATGGGCCTGGGCCGTTCCATTTTCCATCTGGTGGACAAAGCGCTCATCACCCATGCCATGGAAGAGATCAATGAACAGCTGGCATCAGGGGAAAACAGTGCAGGCTCCTACTTTATCACCCCGGTTTCCTCCCATTGCCTGATCAGTGTGGAAACCATACCGGTCCTGGACAAAAACAACCAGATGACCGGGTTTATTCTGGCATTCCAGGAGATCTCTCAGGACATCAGAAAATATGAATCCATCCAGAAACATCTGGCACAGTTTCTTCAGGCACTGGAAAAACAAAGCCCTGCTGCAGAGGGCTTTCACAAGCTGTCCGATACCATCCAGGATATTTTTCTTTCCCGTATGCCCTTAACCCGGATGGATCTGGCACAATTTCTTTTCCGGGTCCAGAAACTTTCCGGTCAGCTTCATAATATCAGAATCAATGTGTATAACCGTGCACAAAATGAACGGATCATGGCAGACACCTATTCTCTGACCCAGGCCTTTGTGTTTCTGTTTAAAAATCTGGCCGATCTCACAGGCTGCACAACATTTGATCTGGCAGCTTCAAGCGCCCATGACCGGGTCAAATGTGATATTACCTGGGAAGATACCCCTGCAAACATTGCAGATCTTGAAGCCGTCAAGCACCGGCATATCAATGACCTGCCCGGGTTTACATCGGTTCTCGCCCTCAACAACACCCGGTTTGACATTCTTACTTCAGATAAAAAGACAAGTGCCCATATCACCCTGTCCGTCAGAAAAAGTGCGGCTGCATCCGGGCCTGTAAAACACCGGACACCCATCATGGCAGGATCACGGCCGGAATTTTATGATTTTGACCTGTTCCAGGTCAAAGACCGTAATAAAACCCTGCTGGATACCCGGTTAAAAGAGATCTCCTATACCGTATTTGATACGGAAACCACGGGCCTGAACCCGGAGGGCGGAGATGAGATCATTTCCATGGGTGGTGTGAGAATTGTCAATAACCGCATCCTGTCTGGGGATGTTTTTGAGGAACTGGTGGATCCCCGGCGGGATATTCCCATGGCATCCTACCGGATTCACGGCATCAACCATGAAATGGTAGCGGAAAAAGACCCCATTGAAAAAGTGCTGCCCCGGTTCCGGCAGTTTGTGGCTGATACCGTTCTGGTGGGACACAATATTGCCTTTGACATGAAAATGCTCGCACTCAAGGAAAAAACAACAAGCATACGGTTTACCAACCCCATTTTAGATACCCTGCTTTTGTCCGCCATTCTGCATCCCATTCATGAACAGCATGACATGGAAAATATTGCCAAACGGCTGGGCATAGATATTATCGGCCGGCACACAGCTTTGGGGGATGCCGTTTCCACGGCACAGATTTTTTTAAAACTGATCCCTGTTCTCAACAGCAACGGCATTCTGACCCTCGGGGATGCCATCACTGCATCAAAAAAATCCTATTATGCAAGAGTAAAATATTGATTAATCGGTGCAACACATGGTAGGGCTGGAAGTACTTATGCAAAAGCAGGTTAATCTTACAACCGGAGGCGTGTTCATGAAAAAACCCTGGCTGATCGCCGCAGGCCTATGTTCCGTTGCCCTGGCAATTGTGCTTTTCTGTGTGATTTTCGGCAGCTACACCAGCATGCTACGTTCCAAAAACCGCATCAATGCCGGCAAAAACCTTATGGTTACCGCCTGCATGGACCAGCTGCACCTTGTTCCTCAACTGGTTTCCCGGGCCCCGGAGACCATACCCGGTCAGGAAATTTTTCGAATCGAGGAGAATGCAAAGCAGATCCAGACCATCCTGACCCGGTTCCAGGCATCTGATGCCCCCCTTGACCCGGATCTTGTGGCCGCCTTTGAAGAGACCCAGGCCCGTCTGGCAAAAGACATGGACAGCCTGACAGCTGCAATGGGGAAAAACCACTCCCTGTCCAAAGAGATGGCAGGCCTTTACCTGAAAACCATCTATTCTGCCAGGCGCTACAACAAGGAGGCTGCATATTTTAAAAACAGAAAAAACGTTTTCCCC
>JAABTU010000356.1 GCA_011389715.1 Desulfotignum sp. | reverse complement strand
TTTGCATTAATTAAAAAAATATAGCATCACCTTATATAAAGTATTTACGGTATGTCAATAGTTTTTTTTTATTTCGGGATCCGGCAATCCTTTCAATCCAGCTTTTGATAAATGTGCATGAGCACCCGGGATTCTTTTTCCCAGCAATATTTTTTCCGGATTTTGTGCACATTCTCTGCAAAAAGATCATACTGTTCCAGCACCTTTCTGATGTTCGTCAAAATGGCCTGTGGGTCCCGGGTGTTGCACCCGACATTCTGATAAAAGCTGATAGTGAACAATATTTTTTTGGTGGTGGAGATGGAAAACTGCAACAGATTCCGCCAGAGGGGCTGCCTGTAGACACTTGGGGCGGTTACCCCACCCCCGGAAGCAAAGCCGGTAGTGCCGGGTGCGTATCCCGGGCTGACTTTTTTCTGATTACCCGGTTCTCCTTTTGCGTACAGCCGGGCCTTCAATCGGTCAAAGCGCTTCCGGCCCAGCATCTGGATATAAAACGGGGTGTTTTGCAGGCGGTGCACGTGAACCCTGCCCAGTGTCTGATATGCGGGCAGGCCCGGCTTCCATATTGCGACAATGTGCACATCATACCCGGCCGTTGCAAGGGTATCTGCCTCTTTGCGCACCCGGGAATCATTCTCAAAATGGTTGTACACCACCATGTACACTTCTAAGTAACTCATTTGAGTTGCTTGTAGGTTTGGTGCCGGGCAATGCCCCGGCGGGCGCGCTGACTGGCAGGGATTTGTCCTCATTTTGTCCCCATCACGGCAAACCGGTCCATATTATCAATCTTTCAGCACTACCCGGCAGCCATGGCTGCCAGCAGTTTAGTGCACACACTACAATACCACATCATCGGCATAACCGGCCGTTTCAATACCCAGTTTGACCGCTACATTTTGTGCCTTCTCGTCAATCATGGGAGAGATAACGATCATGCGGGTTACGCTTGTGTTGTGCTTTTTTTCATAAAAGGTTTTTTTGCGGTCGAAAATATACATATCGGATTTGCTCATGGACGATTTTATTTCGCACAATATTACAGTCCCATTGTGAATAACGACATCCATCTCCACCTGATCAGGATGTCCGAACACAATGGCATCATGGTCATAATCCAGATAGTTTTTCACGGTAACCGCAAAGGATTCTTCCAAAATTGATTTCAGGCCTTCCCGGAATGCCTTTTCAGACTGCAGGCCCCAGCGCGCCCCCAAAGCACCGATACTTGATTCATGCTTTTTGGCCATCTCTTTTATGGACTGCAGCATCTCATTGATTGTTTTTTGATTCTCGTGCCATCTTTTGTCCTGGACTTTCCATTTTTCATGCTGCTCATCACATTTTTCTTCCTGGGCTAACCACTTTTCATGCTGCTCATCCCATTTCTTTTCCTGGGCTAACCACTTTTCATGCTGCTCATCCCATTTTCTTTCCATGGACAGCCACTTTGCATGCTCTTCATCCCATTTCTTTTCCTGGGCTAACCACTTTTCATGCTCTTCATCCCATTTCTTTTCCTGGGCTAACCACTTTTCATGCTTTTCTTCCCGGTCCTTTCTCAGCTCTTCCAAAAGCATTTCTATGCGGTCGCCGGTCTTTTTTTTATCCGCATATTTGCGTGCGGTTAACTGCAGTATGATATTGCGTATTTCAACATCGGTTTCCATCATTTTTGGAAGTGCGTTAACAAGTATGTCCTTTACCTCTTCCCTGGTAACCATCTTTTCTACCATTATGCGAACCTCCTAAAGTGGATATCTGGCGTTGGCATTTTCCGCCCCTGCCCGACAGCTTTTATTGTGCCACAAAACAAAAAATCTTGCAACAGATCTGTTATCAGGGGTCGGAAGACAATGTGTATTCTTCAACATAAATCGAAGCGCGGTGACCGATATTTTCACAGTTTTTTTCAGCTGGACCGGGGTGTGGGAAATCACAATGGCGCATTTGGCCATGGAATGGAGGTCTTTCATCCGGGCCATGGCTTTTTCCTGGAATGCATTGTCACCCGTGGCCATCCCTCATCCAGGATCAAAATATCCGGCCGGATGGCCGTGGCAATGGCAAAGGCCAGCCGGCTGCCGCTGACAAACACATTTTCCCGGCCGGTCATCAGGCGCTGAAACCCTACTCCCAACGCCAGCAGCTGCACCCTTGCCTGGATAGCGATGGTTCCTTTGTCCGGCTGATACACCCCGGTGCACACCAGGGCCAGGTCCTTTTCCGGTTCTCGCGTTTTTGAAGGTAAAAGTCTAGGATAAATATCTCAAACCAAACTTCTGATAATCTTCAATTTTACTGTCCTGAGTGACAAAGAAGCAGTTGTTTTTTATACAATGCCAGATCATTATTCTATCGAATGGGTCTTTGTGATTTTTAACTTGGGGTAACTCATTGTAAGAAGACATTAATTCATGACTAATTTCCAATATTTCAATCCCCATCTCTTTGGTCACTATTGGAATATCTTTTGGTTCTAAGCCCTGAAGATCAAGTTTACCTAAACCATGTTTTAAAGAAATTTCCCAAAAAGATATGGAGGTAGCAAAAATTTCGTTGTCTGTATCCTCCAGTACGACCAAATTACTTTTTTTTATTTGGTCAGGTTTGAATATGAGCCAAAGCAAAACATGTGTATCGATGATATATTTATTCATGGCCCAGAAATTCTGATTCAGTCATGGCAAAGTCACTATGCATCTTGAAGCTGCCTTTTCCCTCATATGGTCCAAAATTTCTTTTTTTTTCTTTCGGTATAAAATCATCAGCAGGGAAAATGATGACTTCGACTTTGGTATAATTAAATCCTTTTGGAATATTAATAACAGACTCCAATTTGTTTAGATCAACTATTTGTCTGATTGCCTCCATAATTGCCCCCCCAAAATCTATCTTTCCAAGAATTGATCATACGCTATCATAGCATCAGGACCCGACCTGTCAAGTCCCTGCTTCAGGGATTTTTTGGGATGCCAGCATAGCCATACATCTGGATCTCTTAGTCTTAGGGGTCGGACCGGCCTAACCATTTTAATTTTGGTTGCTGGTTCA